>JAKAGE010000054.1 GCA_021817655.1 bacterium | reverse complement strand
CGTCGGTCTCGTGCAGGCGCCGTTCGGCTTCCTTTGCCCTTGCAAGCCCGCCCTCGATCTTTTCCCGCCGGTCGCGCAGAAGCTTCAGTACCGGCTTATACACGAAAATGCGCAGCACGATAAGAAGTAACGCAAAATTGACCAGCTGGCTGATCAGAAACGGGCCATTGATCCCCAATTGCGAGAATAACTGCTGCATTTGAACGTGATTATGGAGAGTGAAACGGGTGCGCGCCATCGCGCGAACGCGATGGCGGCTGCTGCATTACGGAACGAACTTGATGATAAGCGCGACGACGAGCGCATAAATGGCGACCGCCTCCGCGAATGCGATGGCGAGAATTGCCATGGTCTGCACCTTCGACGATGCTTCCGGGTTGCGCCCGATGGCCTCGACCGCCTTCGCGCCGATGAACCCGATCGCAAGACCCGGCCCGAGCGCGCCGATCGCGATCGCAAGCGACGTGGCCAAAAGCCTCATTGTGCTGGCATCCATAGTGATTCTTAAAATTTAATGATTATTTCATGTTCCGACCTTTTCGCGCACTGCATATCCGCCGCATCAATGGCCCGCCTCCTCGCCTTCGTGAGGGGTGATCGCCAGCGCGACGAATATCAATGTGAGCATCCCGAAAATGAACGCCTGGATGAATCCGGTGAACACTTCGAGTGCCATGAACGGCAACGGGACGAGATACGGCACAAGGAGCGCCATGATGGCGAGCAGGACCTCCCCCGCGAACACGTTGCCGAAAAGACGGAACGTGAACGAGATTATTCTAGCAAATTCCGAGATAAGCTCAAGTATGCCGACGAAAAATCCGATCGGGCTTTTGAAGTTGAAGAATACGGAGGCCCGGTGGCGCAACCCCACCACGGAAACGGCGAAAATATTCACCATCGTGACGGCGATAAGCGCAATGGCGAGGGTGAAATTGACGTCGCTCGACGGCGAACGCAAAAGCGGCACCGCATTCGCGCCCTGCCCTACCATCACCGAACCCACGCCCGGCACAAGCCCGAGCCAATTCGACGCAAGAACGAAAATGAAAATGGTGAAAACGAGGGGGAAATACTTTTCCGCCGTACGGCGGCTGCCGAGCACCGACTCCATGAGACCAAGCGCCCCTTCGAACACCATCTCCGTGGCGTTCTGCGCCATTCCCGGAACCATGGCAAGCCGCCTGCGGAGCGCCACCGCAAAGACAGCGAGAATGACAAGAATGAGGAACGCCATAAGAATGGCGTTCGTGACGGCAAAGCCGCCGACATGGAAAATATCCTCCGCCCTGAGCGAAATGTTCAGCATGATACAGGGAAATGATAGCAGAAAAACGGCGTTTTTGCCAGCATTCCGGCCAATTACGGATTCCGGTCGAAGCGATCGATCTCTTCGCCGACATCATTCACGATATGCCCCACTGCTTTCCCGAGCGTTGCCGTCGATGTCGATGAAGTCATCCCCCCTTCCGCAGACGTGGTGGTTGTTGCGACCGCAGAAAACTGCGGCGTCGTGCTCGTGGCGATCGGCGTGGAAGAGGCGGTCGACGAAGGAGCAGCGGAGATCGCGCGCGGAGCGCCGGACTGCGCAGAGGACGTGGCGATCGGCGTGGAAGAAGCGGTCGATGACGATGCTTCCGGCGCGAAAGAGGATGTGGCTCCGGTCGATGTCGAAATGAGCGTCGATGTCGGAGCGGCAACGGCCGCGGCGCCCGAAGCATCCGCCGTTCCGCCGCCCGCCGGGGCCGCAACGACGCCATTCCCCACCTGCCAATAGAACGTAAGCCCGACATTCGTGATCATCCCCGAACCCGAAGATCCCGGCGGCACGAACCCCCCGCAGAAGATCTGGGTTCCGGATGCGGAAAACACCGCAGATCCGGCATCGGTGAATTGAAGGTTGGCGGCGCCATTCGGCGGCGGACCCGCCGCATCGGAAGGATTCTTCCATGTGCCAAGACAGGTCGATGGATAAAAATCGCTGACTTCCGCACGAGTGGAAGAACCGACGACCGCAACGACCGCGAGAGCGACCGCGGCGATGACACCGATGATCGTCATGAACGGATGCCGTTCTTTGAATCGCGGCGCAAGGTCGACGATGCCGCGTCCATGGACGTGCATATCGAAAAAGCTCCTCATTTTTCGCCGCGAGGGAATCATACTATTAGTATACTAAACCTCGCCGCGCCTGCGGCCGGTTCAGTGCGGTCAATTTGCAAGACACTGGTTGAACGCGTTTGCCTGGGCATTGTACTCGTCGATTGCGGCCTTCAGCTCATCGGCAAGAGCATTATATTGGGCAACGAGCGCGTTATAACTTTCCACCTGCTGATTGTAGGCCGGACCGGACTGGGGCTGCATCGCCTCGATCGACGAACGTTCCGCCGTGAGCGCCGCCTTCATCGCCGCAAGCTGGTTCTGGTAATTATCGATGTTCGCTTTCATGGTCGCGTCCGGCGCGGAACAATCGGACGCGGGGCGCCCGAACACCTGCACCGCGATCCATGTCTCCTGCCCCTGGAACATCCCCTTCCGCACCGCAACGCCGATCTGCGTATAATGCACATCGAGGATGTTCGCGCGGTGGCCGGGACTCCCCATCCACGCGTCCACGACCCCTGCATCGCCATCATAGAGCCCGAGCGCGAGGTTCTCCCCGATTGCAAGGTACGCGTACCCGACGCTCGATGCGACCGTGATGGCGCTTTCCCCGGTCGCCGGATTCACGTGGGCGAAATACTGGCCGGCGAACATATTATCGATCCGAAGCGTCGCGATGTCATCGAGCGTCGGATCCTCCGCAAGCGGAGGCAGGCCGCCGTTCGCCGCGCGCTGGGCATTCGTCTGTTCGATGATCCCCGCGACGGTGAGCGTGTTCGCCGCCTTCGGAAACGCCTTCGTCACCATTTGGATCGGCGACGGCGCGGAAAAGTTCCTGATATCGGCCACGGTCGACGACGCGACCGAACTGCCGAAAGAAGTGATCTCCGCGAGCGGAAGCGAAAGCGCTTTTTCGAAATACCACCATGCGCCGGCGGCAAGAAGGACGGCTGCAATGATGATCACGAGCCGGCGCTTCGCCTTCCGCCGCCGCGCAAGCGGAACGGCATCGTTCTGCTCCAACGGTTCGGTTCCGGTCGCCACGTCAGTTCCTCAGATAGCGTCGTACGGCCCAGAAGCTCGAAAGCGCGCCGATGATCACGCCGAAAAGGAGATCATCCACGAAGAGCACGAGGATGTGCGTATAGTAATACCGGAAGATGTCCAGTCCGGGAATGAACTGGTTGAGATACGGCGAAACGAAGTACAGCGCCGGCGCCGCGATGATGATCGCGATCACGGCCGCGATCGCCCCCCACAGCACCCCTTCGACGACGAAGGGGCCGCGCACCAGGCTGTTCGATGCCCCGACGACGCGCATGATGCCGATCTCGTCGCGGTTCGAATAGATGGCAAGCCGTATCGTGTTGAACATCACGAGTCCCGCAACGAGCGCGAGCAGGACCGTAACGAGCCATCCGCCGATGTTCACGTCGCGCACGATCGCGGCCAGCCGGTTGATCACATCCTGGTTCTGCGCATAGCTGATGGTGTCGATGTACGGCGCAAGGTCCGGCGAGCTCAGATAGTCGTTGATCGCCCCGTACTGGCTCGGATCCTTCGCCTTGACGTTGAGCGATGCCTCGAGCGGATTCGCATCGAGCTCATTGATCGCCTGGCTTACCGTCGGATCGTTCGCATGCGTCTGCTGGAAGTTCGCGAGCGCCTGCTGCTGGGAGATGTAATCGACGCTCGCCACCTGCGAAAGCCCCTCGAGCGACTGCTGAATGTTCAAAATCTCGTCCTCAGGCGTATTCGTCTTGAAATAAACGCTGATATCGATCTTATCCTGGATCGCCGTCGTGGCCGCATGCGTGACGACGCCGAAAACGATGAGGCCCAGGAATCCGATCGATGCAAGCGTCATGATGGCGACGGTCGCCGTGGACAGCCAGCCGTTCCGCCAGAAATTCTTCACGCCGAAATGGAAGATCCTCGAAATGATGGTGAACATGATGTCGTAAAAACGAATTACACTAATATATACTTTCCCTTTGCTTCGTCGCGGATCAAGCGTCCTTTGTCCAGGGTCAATACGCGGCGCTCGAGGTTGTTGATCACCTCCTTGTCATGCGTCGCGAGCACCACCGTGGTGCCGAGCTGATTGATCTTCTCGAGCAGCTTGATGATCTCGAACGTATGGAACGGATCAAGGTTGCCAGTGGGCTCGTCCGCGATCACGACTTCCGGCCGGTGGATCATCGCGCGCGCGATCGCGACACGCTGGCGTTCGCCGCCCGAGAGCTCGTGCGGGAAATTCTTCATCTTGTCGCCAAGACCCACCATATCGAGCACCTGCGGCACGAGCTCCGCGATCTCGCGGGACGGCCTTCCGGCAACCTCCAGGGCGAACGCGACGTTCTCGTAGGCGGTCTTCGTCGGGAGAAGGCGAAAATCCTGGAAAACCACGCCGATATGCCGGCGGAACGCCGGCAGCTCGTTGTCCTGCAATTTATTCACTTCATACTGGCCGAAGAACACGCGCCCTTTCGAAGGCTGATCGG
>JAKAGE010000053.1 GCA_021817655.1 bacterium | reverse complement strand
ACCGAGGCGGGCGCGGCGACGATGCGGAGCCGGCTTGCGGATCTTGTCGGCGAGGATGCCTATCGCGTGGAGATATCGACGTTCCACGGGTTTGCGAACCGCGTGATCCAGGAATACCCAGACCATTTCCCCTCCATCATCGGCGCGGCGAGCATCACGGAGATCGATCAGGTCGATATTCTGCGGCGGATCATCGACGCCCTGCCGCTCACGGATCTGCGTCCGTTCGGGGAGCGTTACTATCATTTGCGCGCCATCCTCGGCGCGATCAACGAGCTGAAGCAGCAAAGCGTCCCCCCGGACGCGTTCCGCGCGATCGCCCATGACGCGAAGCAGGAATTCTATGCGAATCCCGATCTCATCAACCAGTCCGGGAAGTTCGAGGGCCGGATGAAAGGAAAATATGCGGGCGAGGCGAAGCGCGTCCTGCGGAATATCGAACTTGCGTCCGTATACGCCGAATACCAGAAAGCGCTCGCCGCGGGGCATCAATACGATTACAGCGATATGATCATGCGTGTGGCGCAGGCGGTCGAGCACGATGCCGTGCTTCGCCAGATCCTTCAGGAGGCATACGACTATCTTCTGGTCGATGAACATCAGGATACGAATGACGCGCAGAACCGCGTCGTCGAGCTCATCGCCGACGGGCGTGAGCGGCCCAATCTTTTCATCGTCGGGGACGAACACCAGGCGATCTACCGGTTCCAGGGGGCATCGAGCGAGAATTTCCATTACTTCCGCACCCGGTACGAGGACGTGGCGGTGATCACGCTCAAGGAGAATTACCGTTCGACCCAGGCGATCCTCGACGCCGCACACGGCGTCTCGCCGCGGGAGGTTCCGCTGGTCGCGAACATGAAGCATGCCGCTCCGGCCGGCGGCGCGCAGAGAGCGGAACCCGTGCATTATGCGGCGCTCGCATCCCCCGACGCCGCGCTGTATTTCATTGCCGCGAAGGCGAAAGAGCTTGTTGGAAGCGGGGTTCCCGCGAAGGAGATCGCAGTACTGTACCGGAACAATAAGGATGCCGTGGGGATCGCGCGGATGTTCGAGCGGCTTGGCGTGCCGTTCGTCATCGAATCGAACCAGGATGTCCTGGGGGACGAGGAGGTCCGTAAGCTGATCCGCATCCTGCGGGCCGTCCAGCATTTCGGCGCTGACATATGGCTGGCGGAAGCGCTGCATGTCGATTTCCTCGGCATCGCGCCCATCGATGTGTACCGGCTCTCATCGCATGCGTTCCGGAACCGCCGCAGGATGTATGAGGCGATGCAGGACGCCGGGGCGCTCGACGCCGCAGGGGTGAGCGCCGCAGGGAAAGAGTCCTTTGCGCAGCTTTTCGCGGACCTCTCGCGATGGAAGCGTGCCGCGAAGAACAAGGGCGCCGCCGAGGCGTTCGCCATGGTCGCATACGAGTCGGGATTCGTTGCGGCGCTCCTCCGGCATCCGTCGGCGACGGAGAAGCTCGCCAAGCTGCATGCGCTTTTCGACGTCCTGAAATCGCTCGTGGAACGGCGGCGCAATTATACGCTCGATGATTTCTTTGCGTACATCGACCTGATGGAAGAGCATGATCTTGCGATCCGGGGCCGGGACGCGGCGCATCTCCCCGGGCGCATCCGGCTCATGACCGCGCATGGCGCGAAAGGCCTTGAGTTTGATCACGTGTTCATCGCGGATGCGACCGAACGGAAATGGGGCGCGAAGCGGCACGGCGATTCGATCCGGCTGCCGGCGGGGGTGTACCGAGGGGCGGCTGATATGCCGGGCGGCGGCGGAGAAGAAGGCGCGGATGATGACGATGAGCGGAATCTTTTCTACGTGGCGCTCACCCGCGCGCGCAAAACGGTGTTCCTGGTGACCGCGACGGGTGACCGCGACGGGCGTCCTACGCTGCCGACGAAGTTCATCGCGGCGATCAAGCGCGTCGGCGGCGTCATCGATGAATATGGGGCGGCGCCGTACGAGGAGGAATACGCGGAACGCCGCAATGAGATCGAGCTTGCCCCGCCCCCCGCGCCGGTCCCGGAGCTGGAGGACAAGGAGTTCCTGAACGGCATCTTCCGGGCGGAGGGGCTGTCCGTCACCGCGCTCAACAATTATCTGGAATGCCCATGGGCGTATTTTTATCGCAATCTTGTGCGTATCCCCGAGGCGCCGAACAAGCATCTTTCGTTCGGGAACGCCGTGCATGCGGCGCTCAAGGCGCATTTCGATGCGCGTGCGGATGGAGAGGATTCCGGCGCGGCGGCGCTCGTCGCGCGCTTTGAAGGGGCTCTTGCCCGCGAACCGCTCGCGGAAAGCGAATACGAGGAAGCCCTTGAAAAGGGCCGTCGCGCGCTTTCGCGGTTCTATGACGAATATCATGCATCGTGGGCCTCGGCGTCGCCCGGCGGCCGGCCGCAGAACGAGGTGAAGGTCGACGGCGTCACGCTTGCGGACGGGACGCCGCTCAACGGCAAGATCGACCGGATGGAATTTCCCGCCGAACCGGGGAAGGGCGGCGGCGCGCGCGATCGCGTGCGCGTCCTCGATTACAAGACGGGCAAGCCGAAGTCCCGCAATGAGATCGAGGGGAGGACGAAGGCGAGCGACGGGGATTATAAGCGCCAGCTGGTATTCTATAAGCTTCTTCTCGGGAAAGAAGGGAAATACGAAATGGAAGATGGGGTCATCCAGTTCATCGAGCCCGACGAGCAGGGGATCATGCACCGCGAAGCGTTCGCGGTAGCGTCGGCCGAGGTGGCGGCGCTTGAAGCGCAAGCGATGGCCGTTGCGCGCGAGATCATCGACCTATCCTTTTGGAACAAGGGATGCCATAAGCCCGATTGCCGGTATTGCGCATTGCGCAAGGAAATGCAAAGAAAATGAAGGTCGTTGTCCGCGCGAAGCCGGGTGCGAAGAGGGAATATATCAAAGAAACGACCGGCCTGTTCGGGCCGGTCGGAGAGCGGCGGTTCGTCGCCGCCGTGCATGAACCTGCGGTCGAAGGAAGGGCGAATCGGGCGATCGAGCGGGCGCTGGCACGCTATTTCGGCGTGCCGCCCTCGCATGTGCGGGTCGTCGGAGGGTTCATGGCGAAAGAAAAGATCGTGGAAATCTCGTGATCCGGCGTGCGGCCGGACAAAAATGAGGCGCGGAAGAAATTCTTCCGCGCCATGTTCCTGTCAGTAGTTGTTGGTCCGTGCGGCGATCGCTTCAGCCAGCTTAAGCCGCTGGTTCCTTTCCGTGCTCCGCAATAGATCCATACGGAGCTGGAATTCGAGCTCGGCCGGTTGCCGTGACCGATCATCGGCGGCAGGGGAGTTTGCCGTCGTGGACGGGGGCATTGGTGCGTTGTTGTTCTGTGCCATGGCGCCCTCCTGCTGCTTTTATTATCCCACTATCGGGAAAAAAGTAATCCACAGGCCTATGCGCCGCCGCTCTCGCGCCAGAGCGATTCGAACATCACCTCCATCGTGTGGCGGATATCCTCGTCCTCGATCAGTATGCCTACGGGGCGTTTTTTATTGAGCGAGATGATGGCTACCTTGTTCGCATAGATGAAGTTGCAGTTGTTCACGGCGACGTTCGCGGGAAGGAATTGCGTCACGCGCAGTTCTTCGCCGTCCCTCTGTTTGAGCGCGAGCGCCGTTTTCGACTTGGGCGTGAGGATCCGGATGCGGAGGTACTGGCGGTACCGCGCTTCCGTGAAATCCTGAAGGTATTGCTCGCCGAGGAGCTTGACCCAGTCGTCCCATGCGAGGATGGCGGAGATGTGGTGCTTCGATTCGAGGATGTCGCTCATGATCTGTCGGATCTCTTCGGTTCCGCCGTACGCGCGCACCGTCGGCTTTACGCCGGTATCATGGCGGAGCGATTGCAGCTCTGGCATGACGAGCTTCAGCGCCGCCTCCCGCTCTTTGTGGGTGATGAGGAGCTTTTCCGGGTTTTCCGCCGCCCATATTTTGCGTTTACGCTGGATATAGGCGTTCATCAGCCCCTTCTTATTGAGCGAATTGATGATCAGATTGACGGTCGTGCGGGGGAGATGGGCCTTCGCGGCGATATCCGTTGCCGTGCTGCCGCCAAGTTCCAAAGAAGCCAGGTAAACCGCGGCTTCGTGGGGCGTATAGCCCAGCTGTTCGATGATTCCTTTCAGATGCATTAGTGTATTTTTTTGAAATTATAGCACATTTTGGAAAAAAGATGACAAAATTGTTGTCACATTTTTGGCATCGGCCATGAAAGAAAATAACGAAATTTCAGGGAGGGAATAGGAATGTGCGCCGGCGTTCCGGTTATCCACAAGTTCGCTTGCTATGCGGTTGCGAGGTCCGGGAAGAGAATGAATGTACCATGACAAACATTAAACACTTCGAGCAGGTGCGAAAGCGGGATGGGCGGCTGGTCGCGTACGATCAGGATCGGATCACGAGCGCCATATCGCGCGCAATGGCGGCGACGAAAGAAGGTTCGGCGGAAAGCGCCGAGAAGGTTTCGGAGCAGGTGCTCGTCACGCTCATGAAGAAATATCCGAAGGAGCATGTTCCTGCGATCGAGGAGATCCAGGATGTCGTCGAGACGCAGCTCGTGCTCATGGATTTTCAGAAGACCGCCAAGGCATAAGATCGGA
>JAKAGE010000009.1 GCA_021817655.1 bacterium | reverse complement strand
CACCTTCTCCCGCCACCATCCCGTGGAGCGCGGCGCATGGGCGGAGAACGGCGCCTTCTGGTTCTCCGATGGCATGACAAAGGAAAAGGTCTGCAGCGTCGACGCCCTGCATATTCCCGGCAAACACAACTGGGAGAACGCGGCGGCCGCGATCACGGTCGGCAAGATCGCGGGCGTGGACAACGACGCCGTCGCGCGCGCGGTCGACGGCTTCCGCGGGCTGGAGCACCGGCTGGAATCCGTCACCGAAGTCGACGGCGTCCGGTACTACAACGACTCCTATTCGACAACGCCGGAGGCAACGCAGGTCGCGATCGAAGCGTTTCCCGACGCGCCGAAGGTCCTGATCCTCGGCGGATCGAGCAAGCGGAGCGACTTCACCGGGCTCGGCGAGACGATCGGGCGCGCGGCGGAAGGGATCCGCGCGATCATCGGCATCGGCGCCGAATGGCCGCGCATCAAAACGGCGATCCATGAGCCGTCCTCGCTCAATATAATAGAGGGATGCGGAACGATGCGCGAGATCGTTGCGGCGGCGCATGCTGCCGCAAAGCCGGGCGACATCGTGATCCTCTCCCCCGCCTGCGCATCGTTCGGCATGTTCAAGAGCTATACCGATCGCGGCGGGCAATTCAAAGAGGAGGTCCGAAAATTGAAATAATGCCGCAAAAGCGCTAGAATCCGAAGTAATGCCGACCATCAGCAAGCATGAACTCGAGCACCTTGCGAAGCTCGCACGGATCGAACTCGTCCCGGGAGAAGAGGAGAAGCTCCTGAAAGACCTGGGGAACATCCTGGCGCATTTCGAGGAGCTCAAGCGGCTCGATACGGCGGATGTTCCGCCGATGGCGGGCGGTACGGATCTTGCGGACGTGCTCCGCGAGGATTCCGCGGACGACGGAGGACGGGAGAACACGAACCGCGGCGCCGGAACAGACGCGTTCCCCGCGTCGAAGAACGGGTATAACAAAGTGCCGCCCGTATTCGAATAATATCATGGAGGCATTGCACGAACTGACGATCAAGAAATTCCACGAAGGCCTGCTCGCCAAAAAATTCTCCGCGCTCGAAGCGATGCAGGCGCATTTCGCGCGCATCAAAGCGCACGATCCCGCGATCCATGCCTATCTGAGCACGGCGGAAGAATCCGCCGCGCGCGCAGCAAGCGCCGTTGACGTCGCACTTGCCCAAGGCGAGGATGTCGGTCCGCTCGCCGGCGTCCCGCTCGCGGTCAAGGACTGCATCCTCATCGAGGGACTTCCCGCGACCGCCGCATCCCGCATGCTCGAACGCTATACGGCGAGCTACGATGCGACCGCCATCGCAAAGCTGCGGGACGCCGGCGCCGTGTTCCTCGGCAAAACGAACATGGACGAGTTCGCAATGGGATCCTCGACGGAGAACTCCGCGTTCGGCCTCACCCGCAATCCGCACGATCCGTCGCGCGTCGCCGGGGGCTCGTCCGGCGGCTCCGCCGCCGCGGTCGCGGCGCACTTCGCGGTCGCGGCGCTCGGCTCCGACACCGGCGGCTCCATCCGCCAGCCGGCGGGCTTCTGCGGCGTCGTGGGATTCAAACCGACGTACGGCGCCGTCTCCCGCTCGGGCCTCATCGCAATGGCGTCCAGCCTTGACCAGATCGGTCCGTTCACGAAGACGGTCGAAGACGCGGCGATCATGTTCAAGGCGATCGCCGGCCCCGATCCGCTCGACGCGACCAGCGCGCCGGACGCCGATTATTCGTCCATCGACGACCTTGAGCGCTCGGCGCCGCTCGACCGGATCAAGAAAATGGCGATCGGGATCCCCGAGGAATATTTCATCGAAGGGCTCGATCCCGCAGTTGCGGAAGGCGTTGACCGGGCGATCGAACGCCTGAAGCGCCTGGGCATCGGCTTCAAAAAGATCTCGCTCCCCCACACGAAATATGCGCTTTCGTGCTACTACATCGTCATGCCGGCGGAGGTCAGCTCGAATCTCGCGCGTTTCGACGGGATCCGCTACGCGCGGCTCCCCGATCTCGCGGATAAAAGCGGCCTCTCGCTCGGCGATCTGTACAAGAAGCAGCGGGGGGAGGGGTTCGGCCCAGAGGCGAAGCGACGCATCATCCTCGGCACCTTCGTCCTCTCATCCGGATACTATGACGCATACTATGAAAAAGCCCAGCGCACCCGCACCCTCATCGCGCGCGACTTTAGAGAGGCGTTCAAGACCGTGGATGCAATCCTGACGCCCGTCACCCCGACCCCCGCATTCCCGATCGGCGCGAAGACGAACGATCCGCTCGCGATGTATCTCGAAGACATCTTCACGATCCCGGTGAACCTCGCCGGACTCCCCGGCATCTCCATTCCCGTCGACGGCGCCCGCAGCGCGGCGGCGCTCGGCGCGGGGGAGCTTCCGGTCAACTTTCAGCTCATCGGCAAGAAATGGCGGGAGGCCGACATCCTCGGCATCGGGCGCTATTATGAAAAACTGAACGGATAACATCATGGCAGGCATCCCTACCCCTCAGGAGATCTTCGGCGCTTCAAACGGCGCTTCCGGAACGGCATCGGCCCCCGCGACGAACACCGCCATGCAGGCGATCGACCGCTTCAACACGCAGGCGGCGGCGGCCGCACAGACCGCCGGCCAGAACCTCATCGCCACCTATCTTGAGCACCTCGGCATCCTCCAATTCATCGGCCTCATCGTCTTCCTTGCCATCGTCGCCGGGATCGTCTACTTCGTGATCGAGACCGGCTGGTGGACGCTCCGCGTAGAACGTTTCCATGAGATCGTCCTCCAATCGAACATCTCCAAGCGGTCGGCGCGAACCTCATGGGATGCGATCGAAAGCCATTTCTATCGCGGCACCGAAAACGACCTCAAGGTGGCGATCCTCGAGGCGGACAAGCTCCTGAACGACGCACTCCGCGAAGCGGGCATTATGGGCATCCAGCTCGGCGACCGGCTGAAGAAAGCCAACGAGCGCCAGATTCCGAACCTGAACGAGCTCTGGCAGGCGCACAAGCTCCGCAATCAGATCGCGCACGAGCCGAACTTCAAGCTCAAACGCGACCTCGCCGAGCGCGCGCTCAAAATCTACGAAACCGGGCTGAAGAACCTCGGCGTCTTTGACGACGGACGCCCGGTATAGCAAACGGACCCCGTTCTAGAGCGAGGTCCCGTTCACGCCGGTCAGCGTGATGATCCCCGAACCCGGAACGGAAGTCCCCGTGAACTGGGTTGCGGTGCTCGTGCCGACAAGCGGCGTAAGGGCCGCGATCGTGGACGATGCCTTTGAATTCTCAACGGTGATCTTTGCGCCATACGCGCCCGTGATGATATAGCTTCCCCGCGCGCCGAGCGCCACCGTACCGGTCACGAGCGTCGAGGTGGCGGTCGTTGATTCATTCAACGGAACGGCATAGAATGCGAGCTCGTTCTTGAGCTCTTCTATGTCCCCCGAAAGCGTCCCCACCTCCCCGGTGAGCGCCGACGATGACGCCGCGGCCTGGCTCTGCAGCGTTGAAAGCTGGAGATTCACCTTCGCGCTCTGCCCGTTCAACGCGGAAAGCTGTCCCGTCAGGCTGCTATTTTGATAATAAAGAAATCCTGCCAGGCCTCCGGCGACGACGAACAGGATCCCGAGAATGACCTCGGTGATCAGAGCGCCCCGGGAAGCGCGGGACCCCATTCCGCCGCCGATCGGCGATGAAGATGCCGTAATAGGTTTACCGATAGGCATCGAAGCGATCGCCGAAGGCTTTGCTGCCGACAAAGAAGCCGGACCGGTGAGCGGACTCTTTGCCGTATCCTTGAACGCCGTGCCGGACGGCATGGCCGAAGGCGACGCCGGGGACACCGGCGATTGCCCAAGGGACGGCGACGCCGAAACAAGATCGCTCACTTTAATGACCTGCGGCTCGGCTGCGGCGCCCCCCGCGGCCTTCGCCCCCGAAGCAGCCGGTCCCGCCGCCCCCGCCTTCGGGGAATCCATGCTTTTCAAAGTATCGTCCACATCCGCCGCGTTCCATCCGGCGCCCACAAGCGCGGAACGGATGGCGTCGCGCGTCACGCCGAGCTTCATCTGTGCGTTGATATAGTCAATGAGCTGGTTCTGTATCATGGTCGTAGTGATAAAAGAATGACACTATTAGTATACCATCACCGCTAAGGAGCAAATCCCCCGCCGCCCGGCGCCGGCACCATCGGCGCACCGTATGCGCCCCCGGCCGGGACGGGGAACCGCCCTCGCTCGCGGAACGCGGCGAACCCCCTGGCAGCGACCGCCAAAAACATCAACAGCATCATTCCCGCGAACGCGACCGTGCCGACGACCGCGCTCGCTTTAAGGAATCCCGTTCCCTCGTTCGCCCGGTCCGCCGCAGCGACCTCCGGCTTCAGTGCGCGAAGGTTCTGATAGATGCGATAGAGGTAGATCGCCGTAAAGGGACCGACGACGATCGAAACAATGAGCGAAACGACGCTCCCGGCGGTCCTCCCCGCAAGCACCGCGATCGGAGCGTCGAATAGGAAAATGATGACAAGCGTCGCGCCGCCGACCAGGATCGTCCGCCCGAAGAATGCCCACCAGTATCCTTTGATATATTCCTTGCTTTGGCGCAACACATCCATGCCGCGGCGATTTTCGATGACGAACACGTACCGCATGAGCCCGAGCGCGAACATGAGCCAGATGCCCGGGATGACGAGCATCACGAACCCGCCCATCACTGCAAGCACCTCGAGGATCGTCACCCCTACGAACGGCCAGAACAACGGAAGCGTAGATTTGTACGAAGCGTCGACGTCCGTGCCGTGATGGATCGCATAGATAAGCGGCAGGACGCTGTACACAAGGGCGATCATCCCGACGAACGCAACGAGCGCACCAAGGACCATGAAAAGGGGCTCCCCGAGGCCGAGGAGAACATAGCCAAGGACCATGATGAGCGTCGGCAAAAGAAGGATCTCCGCGAGCACCGAGAATTGCCGGGTATACTGCTCCCACGTATCGCGCCATAGCGACCCTATGGAATTCAGCCCCATTTTTGCCCCCGTATCGTTCCGTGTTTCCATGCTATAAGTATAGCAAACTCGAACGCGCGGCCGCGCTACGCCAGCTTCTCCCTCCTCAAAAGCAGCGCGTTCGCGACGACGACCACTGACGACGCGCTCATGAGGATCGCAGCCCATGCCGGCGGAAGGAGAAGATGATAGGACGGGTAGAGCGCGCCCGCGGCGATGGGGATGGCGAACGCGTTGTATCCGGTCGCCCACGCGAGGTTCTGCGCCATCTTGCGGTTCGTCTTGCGGCTCAAGGCGATCGCCTTCACCACGTCCCGCGGATCGTTCTTCATGAGCACGATATCCGCCGAAGCAACGGCGACGTCCGTGCCCGCGCCGATCGCGATGCCCACATGCGCTTGCGCAAGCGAAGGCGCGTCATTCACGCCATCGCCCACCATGGCGACCACGGCGCCGCCGCGCTGGAGCTCCTTGATCTTGATCGCTTTTTCCTCCGGCAATACGTGCGCGAAGACCGCATCGATGCCAAGATTCCTTCCTACCGCATCCGCCACGTCCTGCGTATCGCCCGTAAGCATCGCGGTCCTGATGCCCATCGCACGGATCTTGCGGATCGCCTCCTTCGAATCCTCGCGCACGATATCCGCAAGGAAGATGACCCCCGCAAAACCATTATCCACCGCGACGTACACCGGCGTGCTTCCCCTTGCGGAAGCGGGCGCGTCAACGTCATTCACTGCGATACGCAGTTCATCCAGGAGTTTCCGGTTCCCGACCGCAACGTTCCTGCCATCCACGATCGCCGTGGCGCCCCTGCCGGGGAACGACACGAAGCCCTTCGCTTCCGGTACGGCGATGCCGCGCCTCTTCGCTTCATTCACATTCCCTTTCCCGACGGAGTGCTGAGAGCGCGAATCCACCGCCGCAACGAACTTCAAAAGATCGTTCTCGTTCGCAACCGCCGCTCCGGATGCCGTTCCCGCAAGGACGATGTCCGTCACGCCGAACTCCCCCTTGGTGAGCGTCCCCGTCTTATCGAACACCACGTAATCGAGCTTCCGCGCGATCTCGAGCCCCTTCATGTCCTTGATGAGAATGCCGTTCTTCGCGCCGAGCGTCGACGTGACGGAAGTGACCGTGGGAATCGCAAGGCCAAGCGCATGCGGACAGGCGACGACGACCGCGGCGACCGCGACCGTGGCGGCGAAGATCGCGCCCCGCGGAAACACGAAATACCAGAACGCGAACGAGAGAGCGCCCGCCGCAACGGCAACATAGAAGAGGACCGCGGCCGCGCGGTCCGCGAGATGCTGGACGTTCGGCTTGGAGCCCTGCGCTTCGCGGACGAGCTGCATGATCTGCGAAAGCGCGGTATCTTTCCCCGTCTTCGCCACCAGGACGGTAAGCGAGCCGTCCTGGTTCATCGAACCGCCAATCACCGCGTCGCCGATACGCTTCACGACGGGCCGCGATTCGCCCGTGATCATCGACTCCTCGACGGAGCTTTCACCGTCAACCACGTTCCCGTCGATCGGGATCTTCTCGCCCGGCTTCACGAGCACGCGGTCGCCGACCTTCAATCGGGCCGTCTCCGCGTCGCTGATATTCCCATCCTTCACGAGGTGGGCCGAAGGCGGGATGAGCTTCGCGAGCTCCGCCAGGGCGCCGGTCGCGCCGCGCACCGCCCGCATCTCGATCCAATGGCCGAGCAGGAAAACGGAGATCAGCGTCGCCATCTCCCAATAGAGCGAGTTGCCGGGAAAAAGGAATGTCGCTGCGACCGAGAACACGAAGGCGACCGTGATGGCGAACGCAACGAGCGTCATCATCGCCGGATTCCGGTGCGAAAGCTCCCCTTTTGACGCCTTGAAGAACGGCCAGCCGCCGTAGACGAAGACGAAAGCACCGATCAGAAAGAGCCATAGGCTGCCGGACGGCATGATCCACTGGAAACGGGCCCATTGCTGGATGTCCGGCGAAAGCGCCATCGCGAACAGTACGAACGGAAGCGTGATAAGGAAGCGCCGTTCGAAGTCCTGCTCGGCGCCGCCATGTCCGGCGTGCATATCGCGGTCGTCGCTCCTGTCCATGGGCACGAGGTCCATGCCGCACTTCGGGCACTCGCCCGGTGCGTCGCGTATGACGTCCGGATCCATCGGACAGGCATACATGCCTCTCCCTTCCCCGTTCCGATCGTGTCGGCTCTCATGGATTTCCATATAGATTCCATGATACCCCTCCCCCGTATTTTTTCAAATGGCAAAATCATCCGGCACGGGGAATGCCCCATTCCGACAAAATAACGCTCGCGCGGGGTGGTGAATGACGCGGGAACCGTCTTGAAAAAGAATCTGAACGAGGCGCATACGGCCCTCATCAGTTTTTTTTGATATCCTCAAACGGATTCTCCATATCGAATACGATCTTCTTGATGTGGTTTACGGTATCGGGATACACCCCATATTTCATGAAATAGAGCTTCCCTACCGCGCCGAAAACGGCGTCCTCCCACCTGAAGCCGAGCTTCTCCGCAATGCCGCGTACGATGGATTCTGATGGCCCTTCCACTTCAATAAAAGGTTCAAGGAATGGCCACTCGTCGATCATGACCTCCACATCCCCCACGCGCCACAGTTCACGTTTCGTTTCCTGATACGATTTGCGCGTACAACCGATTGCATCGAGAAGCGCCACGGCGTTATCAAAATTGTCCACCGTCAGCATGATCTCGCGCTGATCTTCAATACGGTCGCCATCGACAATTTTCAAGCTCAGCGTAACCCGCCCTTCTTCGTCCCGCACGCGCACCCAGGCATCTTTTGATTTCCGATCGCCGGGGAGATCGAATGGGATGCGTTTCTGGAGGAATTCCGGCCTCTCAAGCGTCGCTCCTGCAGTAGCGAGCCGACGGCGGATGTCATCTTTATTAATATTCAAAAATTTTGCCTCGTATTCAATCTCCATATTGTCTGGAGTATAGCACAGGATCAACCTTCGCTGCGGAGGTCGCCATTTCCACTTTAAGACGCTGCGCGCTTGGGCGGACGCATTTAAAACCTATGACTGGGAGACGGCGTTCCCTGATCCTGTGGTGGCAAAAGAGCAGATCAGGAAACTATTAGCATTCGCATAGGACTATCCAACCTCACTGGATAGACTTTATGGATTCCAGAATGGAATCTATTTCGCCCTGCGTACCTGCAACGATCAAATTATACTTATTCCCTCCGTAGAAGAAATCGACATCGACCTGAGAGGTAGTGGAGGCATTACCGTGCTGAAATCCTTCAACTATCCCCGTATCAAAGCTATATACCGGTCCAGGCGGCCACAACTGCGACTTCAACACAATTAGGGCGCCCAAAAGCGTAGCCGTCGCGCCGGGCGTGGAACTTGTTACTTCACCGGGCGTCGCGTAAAGGGCAGCATTTTCCAACCCATATTCCGTTCCGAGCGTACTACTCACGGAACCGAACTTTTCCAATGTTGAAGTCGCGGATGACGGCGCTTGCATTATGACAAAACTTCGACCGTTGTTGAACGTAACCTGTTCAAGCGCAACAGGAGTTCCGTTTGTCTTTTCCTTGCTGATACCTTCCCAGGGAACCGTAAAAGAAAATCCGTAGCGCGGAAGAGAGAATGTGGTCTTTTGCGATGAGACAACAGGGTTCAACGTCAGCGCGGTCGGAACATCACTAAGGAAAGTGTCGTTTTGTTGGAGGAGATACTGAATAGCCTGGAGCGCTTGTGCGGTTTCCGGAGAAGGAGTTGCGGAGGCGGTCGTATTGGCAGTGGAAGTGCTCGATGAAGCGAATGCCGGAGCTTCGGAAGATGCGGCCATGTGCGGCAGGTAGAAATAATGCACCCACAAGATTCCGCCCGCCACCAAAACAACGAGTACGACCAGTAGAACGATAGCGGCAGCAAAACCGTCTCTCGACTTCATTAGTTTCATTTTAGCATATCCAATACCCGAAGGTGCTTTTTTGTTTTTGCGATCGCTGCAACTTTATTCATGGAAAAATTATATCTCAAAAATCCCTTATTGTAAGGAGGGAATTCAAACAAAGATTCCTCATATCAAACCTACGGTAGATCTCAATGTTCTCACTTTAAGACACTTGCGCGGGCTGGTGGATGACGTTGGAACCGTTTTGAAAACAAACCGGGATGAAGTTTATATGGTTCCTATGAATAAAAATAATGCCCGAGCAACACGACTCTTAACCGACGAACCCGCTCAACATATACCCGGCAAGGAGCACAAGAAAATATAGCCCCGAAAGGATCACGAGGATCACGGCCGCAACACGGGTCCATTTTGATTGGCGTCGAAATAAGGCGACTGCGAATAAAAACGCCGCAAGATTCGTCCAGAATGCGAGGATGGAAATATATCCCGGAGCGGATATGGCTCCGGGGTGGGATGCAATATAGCTATTTCCGAGAAACCCCGGGATGATGACGCCCGCTAAGAAAAGAACCGACACGATGATCACTTCTCCTAAGTTAAATTTCTCACCGCCGGGCAATCGCTCTGCTGCCACTTTTTTGGATCCCTCGCTGATTCCCATAAAAAGCCAGACAATGAAAAGAATGGGGATTCCTACATAAGAACAAAAGATCAAGTCCACCCCAATATTCCCAATCAATGCGACGCGGGAAACGCTACCGATGATCATAAGCGCGATATCCAAGGCGATCCACAAAACTGCGACACCTAATAAAACCTTCCTTGTCCGTGCCAATGACGCTCGATCGGGGCTCAATGTTTTCAGTTGAGGATCCATGCCTTAAGTATATCAGATCATCTCGGGTACAAGAGAAGGATTGGGGCAAAACCCTTAAATCACACCTCCGCTGCGGAGTTCACTATCATCACTTTAAGACACTTTAAGACGCCGCGCGGGCTAGTGGACGATGTTGGAACCGTTTTTAAGACGGATCGAAATTGGCTAGCTTCTAACCAACCAAATATGCCACCCTCATAGCAAACTATTCAGCGCGCAAGATCTCTTTACAATATCAAATTTTTTGTATATTTTATATTCAGGAACAAGGAGTTTTCTATGAAGAAAAGAGTTAGGGCTATCATTATCACAACCGATTCTATTCTTCTTATGCATCGCGTCAAACCTGATCGCGAGTACTGGGTTTTCCCCGGGGGTGGCCTCGAGGAAACCGATTCATCGCCGCAGGAAGGTCTCAAGCGGGAATGCATGGAAGAGCTCGGGGTGGAAGTCGCTGTCGGCAATCTCTTTGCTGAGGAACGGCTCGATTCGCCTCAGGGAGAGCAAGCCGAATACTTCTATCGATGCCGCATCGTCAGCGGCGAGGTTGGAACCGGGGAAGGACCTGAATTCTCTCGCGATCCGATGAAATCGGGCACGTATGACCCGCAGTGGATTCCGATCCGCAGCCTGCCGGGCAAGAACGTCCAGCCGACCACAGTAAGAGATAAGCTGATCAGCGCCTACTAACTAGGCAAAAGCAAAGGGCGTCGCTCCATAGAGCGGCGCCCTTCTTCATATAGGAATGGGCGGCTCTTTTAAGGAACCGCCCGTAACCGCACTACAGCTGGTCGATGAAGCGCTGAAATGCATCATCAAAGCCGTCTGATTCATTGCTGAACACGATGTCGGCAATATCCCGCACGCGATCCGCGCCGCGCGAGATCTTTACCGCATCCTTTTCTTTTGTCCGCGAGACAGCCTCGTCCAAAGATATGCCGTGCCCGTCCGCCGTCCTTCTCGCTCGGATGGATTCCGGGGTGTCGAGATATACCGTTTTGAACCTCTGCCCGAAGAGCAATTTCAGATAAGCAGGAAGGTCGGGACTGTGAATACTCTCGATCGACGCAAGCTCCACATGCTTGTGGTCGTTCAAGAAATTGAGCAACTCTCGCCCGATAGTGCCAGGATGAGAAGGGAGATCCTGCGCTTTCACGGCTGCTTCGAAATACTTTATCTTGAGCCGATAATAGCCGCAGCGCCGACTCAAGCCGTCCGCGAAACTGCTTTTGCCGCATTCGCTCAGCCCGCCGAACGCCACAAGCTTCTTCAGCGTTCCGCACAGGGCCGGCAAGCGGGTTTCGAAGAGGGCGTTGATCCCCCTTCTGATTTCGTTTTGCGTGTCGAGAATACAGCTGTCCACATGAACCACCTGCGAGACGCTGCCTGTCGGTAAGTAGTGATTCATGAAATGAGACAGCCATGTCTGGTATTCGGCGTACATCTCGTTTTGCCACGCAAGATATTTATGGCTGCGCGGGTCGACGATCTGGAGAATGGGCTTGATCTTGGCGCGGTATTCGGGATTCGCCTTGAGCAAGATCTCTTCTTCTTGGGGGTAATCGGCGAGTTCTTTCGCGAAAAGACCGTCGATCCTTTCGATTACTCGATCGACTTCTCCCTGCTCGCGGATGAGCAAGGTGGCCGCGAGCACTGCCTTGAACATGCGCGTGCCGCGATCATCGACGTTGACCAATTCTGGGTTGCGAGCGGAATGCCTCGCCTTGATCGACTCGATAACTATCGAAGCAATCTCGGGAAAAGGCGTCTCCTTGAACCACCACCCGAATTCCTCGATGGGGTTGAACTTTGGCCATCTGTTGCTGTAGTCGACGAGGCGTCCGGTGAAATGAAGTCCACCGCCGCCCCGCAAAAGGCTGATTTGCTGGGTTTTGCCGATGCCGTCACTTCCGTTGATGGATACGATTTTCACCTGGAACCTCGCTTTCGTTTTTTAATATTTCTGGAAAAATCTTGCATTATTTTAATAAAAATGTCAATATTAATCGCGTACGCGCGGTCGATTTATTTTTATGGACGCGGACCTGAAACATTTCAAGTCGCTCAAAAAAGCGAATTGCCACCTGCACATCACAGGGGCGCTGTCGCCACGCGATCTGCGGCGCATCGCAAAAATCGCGGAAGTGGACATTTCTCCTTTCGAGCCGCTGGAGAAGCATATGGATTTCTATGATCCTGCCATATGGGCCGCCGCGAAGGAGGTCACCTCGACCCGCCTAGGCCTTTTGGAGGGAATAAAAACAATTCTCGCTCACGAAGCCGACGACGGCGTCATATACCTCGAGGTGACGGTGAATGCCGCGGGCATGGTGCGGCGCGGAATGTCCCCGCGAGCCATCGCCGATTCCATAAGCGAAGCATTCGCCTACGGCAACACGCTTGGAATCGCCGGCAAGGCGAAGTTCGGCGTTAATCGCAAAGACGGACCTGCGTCTGCCGCGGCCGTAAAAGACGCGTTCGACGCCACGCCGGAAGACGCGCGGATATCCATCGACCTGAACGGCGACGAGAGAGCGTTCCCGACCTCGAGCTTCACCGATGAATTTTCTCGCCTCATCGCCGCGGGAGCTCCGACAAGCATCCATGCCGGCGAATACCCGGAGCTTTCCTCTTCACTGAAGCAGGCGATCGCCCTGCACCCCGCGAGGATCGCCCATGCCGTCGCCGCAGATGCCGATGCGGTACGAGCGTTCGCCGATAATGGCATTGTTCTCGAGTCATCCCCCATTTCCAACTTGAAAACACGTGCGCTGATTGATCCCGCACGACATCCCTTGAAGCAATTCGTAGCACAAGGCGTCCCTGTTCTGTTTGGATCGGACAATCCCGGTATTTTCCAAACGACCATGAGCGCCGAACTCGCTTATCTTGCCGCGATGGGCATCGATCGGGACATGGTGGACGAACTGAATCGCCGGGCACTCGCACTCGTGGGCGCAAGCACTAATTGATCGAAGAAATGGAAAATAATGCTTTGCCGGACAATATAAAAAAGGAGGTTGAGCGCGTCTTAGGTGCGACGATCATGAGCGCAGAAAGCGTGTCTAAAATTTACGGATCCGACGCGCACAGCTTCCGCATAGTGGCGAAATCGGGAAAAGGCACCGCATCTTATTTCCTTAAGCGGGAGCAAACATCCCGCGCCACGCGTGAAACGGATGGAACGCGCTTCCTTGAAAGCCTACTCCCCGTCCCCCGCATAATCGCCACAGGCGCTGACACTCCTGCGCACTCGTGGCTGTTGTTCGATAACGTGGAGGGGGATCTGATGGCTGAAAAATATCTGGCGATCAAAAACCAGCGGGACTTCGACTCCTTTTGTGACATTGAAAAAGAGAAAGAGCGTCTTCTGGCGGCGCTATATGCCCAACCAGGAATCAAGCTCGAATACGCCGCGTATACCGCCCTGCCCGCGAACGAACTTTTCGGGAAACGCCTGACCGAAAATCGATATGCGGATTTTTTTGGCGACCAGAAAGAAAGCGTATCGAAATATTTCGATCGGCGCATAGAGATCAATGGCCATGAATTTCCCGCTACCATAAGCGAAATATTCAATTCGATACGCGCGAAATATGCCGCACCGCAAAACCAGAAGGTCGTCCTCGCCCTCAAGGGGCATGGCGACGCGCACCACGGAAACATCATCGCGAATGGGAAAATCGACTTCATTGATAACGAATACGCGGGATACATTCCTCCGCTCATGGAGCTTGCGAAGTCGTACTATAACGATTTCCTGGGAGTGTTTTTCTTCCACTACCACGAAACGCTGCATTCCCATTTCAACATGCGCGGCTTTGAAGATAGCGGCACGAAGCTCCGTTTCAAAATCGAGGCTCCGCAAAAGTTGTCGTGGCCGCTGGAACTGACGCGTATCAAACTCGCAAGCAGGAGCAAATGGGTAGCCAAAGATACCGATGATTTCATTTCGATGAACGACTATCTAATCCTGTGTCACGCCCTCACAAAAAATCCCAATAAATACCCCCAAGAAACAAAGTTTTTGTTCCTTGCGTTTCTGGAAATCATCGCGCAGTTTGACGCGCACGATCCCGAGTCCATATATCGATACTTCTAGGCGCGGCGGGAAGAAGTGCGGGACGCCTTTTCGTATACATATTCGCTGAACTCTTCCAGGAAACGATCGGCGCGTGCGAGCGCGGCGGATATCGCCCGCTTATCGTTATAGGTGGACCAATGGCGAATGATCCCCTCGGCTACTTTCAAAAACGCGGAGTCAAAAGCGGAAAACGTCTTTCGCGCTTGCGTCGACAATTCTTCGCTTTCCGAATATGCCCCAAATGCCTGGAGGGCGAGCTTGACCATGGTAAACGCCGCCCTGATCTCCGTCCTCAACAATTCCTTTTCGCCGGCATTACCCATGGTAAGATCCCGCCGATTTTTTCTCGCGAACATGCCGATATTCGCTATGCTGTATTCCTTTATATCCCGCGGCGACGGGACGTAGAAGCGCAAACTCGCGGCGGACTTCAGATACACCAGGCGCTCTGGATGCCGTTTAAGCTCCAGTAATGCTTGTAGGGTTTTCCCATCCAGGGAAACAACCGGGAGGCGGGGGCGGGTTATTTCTCTTGCGGTAACGACGTTCACGCCGTGATGAATCCCCGTTTTCTCTTCCCACTCCTTAATCAAAGATCCGATTCGACGCTTTGCCCCCGTGTCTATTTTTTCGAGAACTAAAAGTACGTCGACGTCGCTCCATCCATGGCGATACGACCCCCTTGCGCCACTCCCCTCAAAAATGATGCCGACGAGATTCGTTCCCAATGATTTTTTTGCCGTTCGCACGACTTCGGCAAGGGCATCATCGACTCGGGAAATATCCTTATTCATCCTGCGCCGGTCGAATATGCTTTTCGCCCTCACAATTTCTCTCTTACTGTACGTCGCCTTCTTCGTCGCCTCGCCAAAAGGCATCCATCGAGCCGCGACGAATCCTTCTTTTTTCAAGGGTGCGAGCGTCTCCTTCTCGTACGACTCAAAAATAAACCAATGAACTTTCTTTTTGTGAACGCGCTTGTCGCCGGGAACGGCGAATTGGTACTGGGTTGCCCCCACTCTCCCCCGCAAGCGCGGTGCGCGCGGCAGCGATAGCTCCTCTTTGATCTCCCGCGCCGCAGACTGTTCCGGAATTTCCTTCCCGTGGAGGTGTCCTTTCGGCAATACATATTCCCCGCTTTCCGTCTTCAGTAAGGCCACGAAAATATGGTTCGAGCGTGGGTCGCGAAAGAGTAAAACCCCTCCCGCCGACTCGTGCAAAACAGCGGTCTTCGTTCGCGTAATTCGGTCTCCTTTTTCGAATTTCATCGCTTCTTTACTATAACCCACATCGAGTAGCGGAAGTATTTAAAAATATCCATCCCTTTTATGCGTCCGGTTATCTGGGGAATTGAGCGGAATATTGCCGTAGACCGCTTCTCTTCCGGAAGCATTCTTCGCAACTCAATTATTGTGGGTAAATGCGCATATCCATCAGGAGCACCCTCAACTTTGTTGTTTTTATATACGATATCTCCAGGCAACAAACCTGTATATGGCTTTCCCGTCCATGCGTGCAATGCGATCACAACCCTCCGCCATATGCCTTTTATAATATTCACCAAAGGCGTGCCTGGTCCACGCCCACAATAAAGCTCATTGAAGCTTTCGATAAATACAGTCCCCGAAGGATTCACAACTCGTAGCATCTCGGCTACTGCTTTTTCTCTCTTTCTAAAAGTTGCCACAGCATTGATGACGAACCTCGGACAAAAAACGTAATCGAACGAGCCATCGGGAAACGGCAGGGAGGTCATGTCGCCTTCTACGAATACGGCGTTCTGGGCATTTTCACGTAGCGCCTTCGCACGCGCGGCCTCTATTGCAGCAGCCGTTATGTCTAATCCAGTCACTTTAAAACCCAATAATGCAGCCCCAACGGAAAACCTCCCCGATCCGCAACCGAGGTCGAGGATGCTGGATCCCTGGGGAAGCGTCCCTAGCAATGCCTTTTAAGCGGGACGAAGGGGAGCCACAGAATAATAGGGGGTTTCCCCCGCATAATGAACGATGTTGAATTTTTTGATCCGATTATAATATTCCTCGTCGGCCTCGACCCTAGAACTCATCATACAAGTCTAAATCAATGAAGGCATAAACTCAAAACAAAGCACCGCAAGATATGAGGCGCGGCTGTGTTTCCTTCTGATCTCATAAAGCATCTATTGCACTAGGCAGCAGAAAGCAGTCCACTCCCGCCTCCACAGCGGAGCTTTGCGCGGGCTCGTGGACGATGTTGGAACCGTCTTAAAATTTTTCTCTTAATGGTTTAACCCCTCTCCGATAACACCCAAACCCAAAAACTTACTTTTTCCATACCACATATAATCCAGGATAATATATCCCGAATGGACCCTTGGTTGGTTTTGAGAGATCTACGGTTGAATAGATTTCAAATCCACTCGTATACGCATAATGCAACGGACCTAAACAGTCATATGCAATGGGGTTTTGCACACATACCCCGGCGATTTTTTCGAGATAAAGCAACGCGGTCATAGTAGCCTCATCGGATATATCCTTCCGATCACAAACAGATAATCCTCGAGCTGCGAGCTTCTCTTCGAGATCGAGTGGTAACGTATCCGGCTTAACATGAGCCAAATATGCGATCTTACTCATCGATCCAATGCTTGGCTTTATTTTCACTTCAGGCACACTGCCAATATCTTCCGCTCGATCTTTTACGATCCTCTTCGTCCAGTCGAGCAACGGGTATCGATAATAGGTGTATAACGGCTCCTTTTTATTGTGCAAGCCAACGATCAGGGAAAAAAATCCCTGTCCGGCGACATACATCGCCGTACCGTCAATAGGATCGATAGTGAGCACTAATCCATTTGTCCCTTTGAATTTTGAGACTGATGGAGTTGATTCTTCAGCAATCAATTCGCACTCAACCAGCGGTGTTTCTGCCAATCTTGAAAGAATATACTCTTGGACCTTCAAATCGGCATCGGTCACAATGTCCAGGATATCAACACCCGTTTCCGATTTGGTATACGAAGAAACGTTTCCCCTTAAGTCGCACGCAAAAGTGGCGGCCTGTTCAAAAATAGATTCCGACGAAACTAAGATATCGAGATATTGATCTTCAGTCATGGATGCATTCTTCATGTCATCAGTATAGCAAAATAAGTACCCCACCGGCTTGAGGAGTGAATCGCTATCTCTACCACTTTAAGACGCTGCGCGGGCTGGTGGATGATGTTGGAACCGTTTTTAAGACGGGTGCCCTTTTATACATTCCAAATTTGTCGCCTTAAAAATTTTTACAAGGATTCATATTAAAGAAATCGCCCGGGCGCATTGCGCAACCCGGGCATTTGTTATCGATCGATGGTTAAAGCCGTCCGAAGGCGGTAGGCACGAGGAATATCCAGACGAATCCGGCGACGCCTCTGAAATCTTCCTCCTTGAAGAACTTCCGGACGCCTTCGATGATTGCGTCCTTCCGCTCCTCAAGGTTGGCCTTCCGTTCAGGGAAATCGTGAGCAAGGATGATAATCTCGAGTTCCTTGCCGTTGACGTCCATCTCGCTTCCTTTGTTGCACCGCACGATGATTTCGGCAGGCGTGATGCTTCCGTCATCGAGCGGCCGCCCCTCGATCGTGAGGTTCGGCGCGACGATTTCGGGAAGTGCTTTGGCGAGCCTCGCAACGACTTGGTCGAGGCCGAAGCGGTATTGCACCATAACGACCGGCATGACTACCCCTCCTTGTCCGATGTCCAGAAACCCTGGGCCGGGTCGAACGAATGCACGAGGACTTCCACGAATGCATCCGGGAAATATTCCTTGACGGTTTCGCCAAGCGCTTCCGCCAGGCGGTTGCGCACTTCGGGCGTCCGCTCCGGTTTCACAAAGAGGCCGTCCACGGTGACGATGATCTCTTGACCGAGATCGAGCGCCATCATGTCGGGCGGGAAAAAGAACGTGAGTTGACGGGTACTGGTCAGTTTGAGTTCCTTGATCAGGGCGACGCGGGCCGCGCAGGCGCGATAGAGCGACTGCAAGGCCTGTTCATTGGTATCCGCAGGCAATCCCTGCACGGTGATGATCGGCATATTCCACCTCGCTGAAAATGTGCTGCTGCGGATGAAATCATATCATGTTTATAAATATCCGTCAAATAACATTGTGATATCCCAATAGCAGTCGAGATGCCAAAGCGGCGGCTCTCATCGAAGATACCATCGAGTTGAGTGGCTCCCACTCAAAAAATAAGCAAAATGGAAAACAGTAAACAAAATAAACTTTACCACAGGCCCTATTACTAGTAACACCCCACAAATAACCGCGATCCAAGTAAACCAATAGAGGAATTCGTATCGCCAACCCCTTCCTTGCGCGACCTCATCAATAACCTCCCCCATTAACAACCCTTCTTTCAAAAATTTTATCTTAGGCCATCCCACCACATAACCCCGCTGAAGCAAATTCTCCATCGGGCGCAACGCGTCGTCGGGAAAATTATTATACCGGAGATCTGTAAGTATATTAGTCTTCACAAACAACCAATCAATGCCCGTACCAAGATGACGATGCTCTGTAGCGGCCCATCGGAGTATATCTTTCTCCCCCATCCACGCTTTATCATCGCCACGCCTTGCATCACGGGATTTTAACTCCTGATAGAGTTCCAGTTTTTTGAAAAATGTAATCTGTACGGGAAGATCCATTTATTCTTTTACTTTTTGGTGGATTTTGGCGATAGCCTTTTTTGCTTCAGTTTCTTTTTCTTGGCGCTTTTCTTGTTCTAAGCGTTGATCCAAAATCAATTCGATGCCAACCCTCATGGGGCCGTAGTGCTCAAGGCACTCCTCTTCGGTTAAAGAATGAACCCCTACGCTCAATATCGAATAGATTGCCCTATTTTCAACCAAGAAAGGAGGTAGTAACACCTTCAACATCAAAATCTTCTCTTCTACTCGAGAGTGTTGATATTCCTCATCATCAAACCCGGAGATCGAAGTTAATGCCCCGCGATGGGCGTCTTCAATGAGACTTTCAAAAACCCGGCGAAGATAGACAAAAGATCCAATGCCCACGCCATGCGCAGCAAGTCCAACCGCCCGAACAAGTTCTCTGTGGCGATCTTTGCCGAGCACGGATTTATATTTTTGCAAACCTGGTGACTGAAAATCTGCAACTGATGGATACTGCCCTATCTTAATCAACTTATCCCCGTCGAGCCGAAAATAACTCCTAAACCGATGTTCACTGTCCCTCGCGCAGATGAATTGTCGAGAGAAATGGCGGATCGTATTCGCGTTGGTTACCATACTATTCCAATCCCAGGCGCTGATAGCGGCTTCGGTCCCCTCACCCCCTACAGCCCTAAATACACCTTCTTTTTCACACTCCAAACAAAACGCATCGATAGTCCCGCTGTAAAATACCACTTGATAGGAATCGGTCGACGCATAAGCACCGAGATTAATTACCTCATAGAGGGGCATTTCCATATGAAGTTCTTTGGGGGAAGGAAGCGGCATGGTTTGATTATAGCCCCGAGGTCAAGTGTATACAAAAATGATAAAGATAAAAGGAAAAATAGCTGGACGTAAAGTGCATGGCTTCATTATATATCCTTTGCCGCCTTTACTAACTGCTGTTTATATTTTTGATACGCACGTAGCGCGCCCCGCAGATCATCCCTCTCCGACTTTGATATTTTACCGTCCAGTTTACGTCTGACGTGCTTGAGTTTTTTGCGCGCCTTGGATCCTAAGGTCAGTTTATTCCGCCCCATTCTTACTCCAAGATGCTCCATTCAGTCGGCGCTTGATCGCACCTTCTTTTTATCTTGATTGAGAGGAAGTTTTTGGCGATGATCGGCGTTCTCTAAAATCCCTTTCGCCACCAAAAACATTGCTTCCATATCTGCCTTATCAACCCGGCTTGCGGTGATGCCGATATCGTCAACGTATATGGCAATCCGCGGATCATGCCCGTGAAATCGCTTCTTCATCGCCCAATCAAGTTTTAAAAATGTATCGAGATTGCACCAGAGTGCGAGGCGCGGAGAGGTTTCGCGCGAGCTCGGCGCGGCCGCCGTTGATCGCGCCGCGGGGCTCCGGT
>JAKAGE010000008.1 GCA_021817655.1 bacterium | reverse complement strand
GGGGATTCCCTTATAGTTATTCCCGGAAATAATGGGGCATTATTCGCATCCACCGTAACATCGACGGCGGGCGATGTTTTTACCCAACAAGCGGCCAGTGGTTCGATAGAAATCTGGACGGCTCTCAATATCGGTACCTCGACGGGAGTAACTATCAGCTATGCGACAACATCAGCCTCTCCTCTCGACGCAATCGTTCTGGAATATTCTGGTGTAGCTGCTTTTGGAGCCACTTCAACTAATATCGGAACCGGCGCGACCTCCACTATTTCAATTACGACGAAAGATAATAACAATTATGTTGTCGGTGGATTTATAAATTATCAAGCAAGTTTTGGAGCAGCCGTTTCCGGGACGCTCCGAAGCACCGGATCAAATGGACAACAGGCATCGATTTTCACCGCCGCAGTTGATAATAGTTCCACCATTCCATCGTCAGTTATGGATTCGGTTGCCGTATCGGGGTCTCCTACGTGGGAAGCAGTTGCCGTCGAATTAAAATCGACGCTCGCCTCATCTCCCGTCGTGAATTCCTTTTCCGCCTCTCCTTCTATCGTTGCCAGTGCCGGAACCTCGACTTTGAGTTGGAATATTTCAAATGCCAGTTCCGTTGCCATCTCACCGGACAATAGTTTTTCAACGTCAACCCTCATTGGATCAACGATAGTGAACCCCACTTCGACCACCGTCTTCACTCTCACCGCCACGAACGCGAACGGCACGACGACCGCGACGACGACGGTGACGGTGGATTCGACCCCGCCAACGACGCCGACTTCGGTCGTTGCCACCGCGACAGGCACCTCGACCATCTCACTTTCATGGGCAAGTTCGACTGACAGCGGTGGCTCCAGCCTTTTCGGATATAATATATTCCGTTGCACTGGCGGTTCATGTACGCCAAACATTCTAATCGCTACGACGACCACCTCCACCGCGCCTTTGTATAATGATTCTGGCCTCGTGGCGGCAACGACCTACACTTACGCTGTTTCTGCATTTGACGGAGCAGGGAATGTTTCACCAACTTCCACAACAGCAATCGCAACCACCCATACCAGTTCAACAAATATCTATGTTGCCCAAAACGCAACCGGCACTGCAAATGGTGCGGATTGCAGCGACGCCTATGGTATTTCTTTCTTTAATACGTCATCAAATTGGTCGGCTACATCTACATCCGGTGAAATATCTCCAGGGACTACGGCGCATCTGTGCGGCACAATAACCACCCAGCTTGTCGCGCAAGGTAGCGGGGCGACGAGTTCACCTATCACTATTTTGTTTGAAACTGGCGCAAAAATTGAACCGACTACATGGTGCGGCAACGGCGGCACGAATGGTTGCTTGGACATTTCAAATAAAAGCAACCTTGTCGTGGACGGTGGCACGACCTGTGGCTGGGTCAACGGCGTTGACGTGCCATGCAACGGGCAAATCACCGATGGAACATTATACAATGCTTCTGGTATCGGCGACGGAATCTATGCTTATTCATGCGCTAATTGCGAGATTCGGAATATGGAAATAGGCCCACTTTTCGTTCCAACGAGCACTTCGCCCAAATTCCCGAACGGTGCTGGTGGCGTGGGAATCGGAGCGTCTGCGGAGCCAGCGAATACAACCATAAAAATTCATAACAATCATATTTATAACGTTGAATTCGGGATCACCTACGTTCCGGGCGGCACGAACGACAACGGTTTGTTGGTCTACAATAACTGGGAACACGATAACGGCCATCATATCGACATTGGTAATAACAGCAATGGCGTAATGACTGCCGCGTCTATCTATAATAATCATTTCGGTTCCACGAATATTTGGGATGACACTGGGTGCCCGGATCATCACAACTCCCTTCATTCGTTCGCAATCGGCACGGGTGTTAACTCCGGGATAAACTATTACGATAATCTGATTGATGGTAATTGGGGAAATTGTTCGACGGGCGGACTATTTTTTGAGGGAAATACACAAGGCCATAATCGCAACATTCAAGTGTATAACAATATATGGAATATGACATATACCCAGATGAATAATGGGATTGTTACGCTTGATGGCGATGGTGCCATGGCGTTTTACAACAATACGATTATCGGACAAAACATAGCTAGTGAGATAGGATTTTCGACGGGCGGAGCATTTGGGAGTGGCTCTCTGATTTTTGAAAATAATATTTTGGATAATCTTTCGACTGCTTTTGATTTCAATAATGCCAGTTTCACGATAACTACCATGGATCATAATTTATATGCCAATTTTGGAAGTTGGACTAACCAGAATACTCCAGCTCAATGGTATTACACTTTGTCAAATTGGCAATCTGCCTGCCTTGCGCTTTATCCAACTGCGGGCTGTGATGCGCATTCTTTGGCGAGCACGAGCAGTGCGTATGCGGGATTGAATGCGACCGGGCATCCATTGTCCAGTTCTCCTGCTATAGCATTGGGCGCTAACCTGACATCCCTGAATATTTTAGCACTCGACTCTGATTTGACTGGCATTCCCCGCCCAACCTCGACCGCTTGGGATACTGGCGCATACGAATATCAAAGTGCATCTGGCACTCCTCCTTCTATATCTTTCTTTTCCGCTTCTCCTTCTATCGTTGCCAGTGCCGGAACCTCGACTTTGAGTTGGAATATTTCAAATGCCAGTTCCGTTGCCATCTCACCGGACAGTAGTTTTTCAACGTCAACCCTCATTGGATCAACGATAGTGAACCCCACTTCGACCACCGTCTTCACTTTGACGGCCACGAACGCGAACGGGACGAGCACCGCGACGACGAGCGTTCAGGTGGCGACTGCGCCCACGGCACCCGGATCGTTTACGGTCTCATCTCCTTCGACCTCAACCCTCTCCCTTTCATGGGCGAGCAGTACGCCGAACAACGGCGCGACCATCTCCTTCTATGCCGTGTATCGCGGTCTTTCCTCGACCACGATCAGCACCTTCGTCGCGACGACGACCGGCCTTTCGTATGTGAACACGGGTCTCGCGACCTCGACCACCTACTGGTATGACGTGACGGCGCAGGACAGCGTGGGCAACGTCTCCGCGTCCTCGACCAACATGTCGGGCACGACGCTTTCCGGTCTCACGCCCTCCATCACCGCCTTCTCCGCATCGCCCTCCGTCGTCGCCGCGAACGGCACCTCGACCTTGAGCTGGACGGTCTCCAGCGCAACCTCGCTCTCGATCGACCACGGCATCGGCACCGTCACGGGGACAAGCACGGGAACGCCCGCCTTAGCAACCTCGACCGTCTTCACTCTCACCGCCACGAACGCGAACGGCACGACGACCGCGACGACGAGCATAATGGTCATCCCGCCGTCAGTGCCACAGAACCTCGCGGCGTCCGTCATCTCAACCAGTGAGATTGACCTCTCATGGGCATCTTCCACGGCCACTGGAACGGTTGTCGCCGGATATGAAGTATTCAGGAACGGATCAGAGATTGCCACGACGACGAACCTTTCCTACCATGACACCGGCCTTTCGGCAGGGACGCAGTACAGCTACAACATTGCGGCCTACGACGCTTTCGGTAACACGTCCGCCGAATCGAGTTCCACCTCCGCGACCACGAACACCGCATCAAATAGCGGAGGAGGGGGTAGCGGTGGTTCCATTGGCGTTGCCTCTGGCGGAGGCGGTGGTGGTGGCACGGGATATTATCTCCCCATTGCGACGCCTTCCTCGTCCACGGCGACCACCACGCCTTCGCTCCGCGATATGCGATTGCAATTGCTCTCGCTTTTGATGCAGGAACTCAAATCCCTCGTTTCTCAAGCCATCGCGCAGGGCATCGCCATTCCGCAATCGACGCTCAATCTTGTCGGACTCTCCGTAAGTAACGGGAATACATCATCGTATCAATTCACCCGCGACCTTCAGCTCCACGACGCGGGCGAAGACGTGCGCCAACTCCAACTGTTCCTCATCGCGCAGAATACCGGCATCGCCGCGCACAATCTTGCCTCGCGCGGCGCGACAGGCATCTTCGGAACCCTCACCTTCAACGCCCTCGTGGAGTTCCAAACGAAAGTGGGCATCAAGCCAAGCGGCTATTTCGGAGCGATTACGCGGAAATATGCGAATGGCCTTTAGGGCGAGATAACTCCTTCAAAGTTCTTCAAGGGAGTTTGCCAATTCGTATTGGCAAAAAATAAGAATGCTTCAATACTGCGCGCGCGGTTAGGGTGGGGAAGCAGTATTGCCCGCTATCGAATCGGAACCGCTCTTACCCCCACCCTCACGCAGAAAAAACTCTCGGCAAAAAAATTCTTCGGCTCGAATCTCTTTCTTAACAACCGTTCTCTCGTTCTTACCCCCACCACACTTACCGATGCGCTCCGCGCATCGCGCAAAAATTTTTCTGAAAATGACTTAGTTTCTCCACTTGTGTCTCTGTGTGGTGGACCCCTTTCTTTAGACAGTCACTCGACAAGTTTTCTTGCCGTTTTTTGATTCTCTCACGCCGCGATTTTCTCCGCAAATACGGAGGGCGGCATCCTGAGCGCTGAATGAATTCTCGTATGGTTGTATTCCCATGCGGTGTGATAGATCGCTGCCACGAGCTCACCCAGGGTTTTGAACCGGTTCGGATCACCCAAGTCCATCTTGAATTTCCCGTAGAACGATTCCTGGTATCCATTCTCCCATGGAGACCCCGGCCTGCTCCGCGAGATCGTGATGCCGTACCACTCAAGCATGGCGATGAACGCCTTCGCCTCGTATTCCCTTCCGTTGTCCGAGTGGAAGACGGTTGGGCGTGGATGGTGAAAGAGCGCGTTTGCCAGAGTTTGGATGGTAAGCGCCGATCCTTTTCTTGTCCCCACATGGAGACCCATCAGCTGTCGCGTGAAGAGATCGATGATTGTGCTCACATACACTTTCTTTCCGTGGAAGGCGAGCTCGGTGAAATCCGTCGCCCAGACATGGCTCGCATACGATGGCATGATGCCCAAGAGGATGTTCGGGAAGTGCCGTTCTGCCTTGCTTTTCTTGTATTTCCTCCCGTGCCTGCGGTATGGCTTGATCCCGTATTTCCGCATGACCCGCTGCGTTCGTTTCCGGTTCATCCGAAGGGCGTCCGCCAACCGCCGCGCACCATATGAGGGGTGATCGTGGAGGATCTCTTCCATCCGCACCTTCAGCGCCCAGTCTTTCTTGTCTTGCGTGGCAACGTAGTACAGGCTTGCCCGCGAAACGCCCATGGCCTTCGCGAGTGCAGACACATTCCGCTCTTTGCTCAATTCTTTTTTTGGGCCTGGGACAGCTTGATGGTGAGCTCGCCGATCACCTCGAAGAGTTCCTTGTTCTGCTTCTGGAGACGAGAGAATTCTCCCCATGAAGGGGCGCTCGTCGCTCCCGCACCGAGCCATCCGTACACGGTCGTCTCGTGGACGCCCGCGTCTTTGGCCGCCTGCGCCACTGAAATCCCTTCTTCTTTTACCTTGCGGACAATTTCCGCCTTCACCTCCTTGGCCACCCGATATCCCTTTTTGTTCGCCATGACACAATGGTATTTCTTTTCGACCTTTGTGTCTAAATTATGGGGTCCGGGTCACGTTTCGCGTCCTCCACGGACAGCTTGTTGCCCCCGATGTTCAGGAACAGCTCGTCAATCCAGTGCTCGGTTGCCTCTTTGTATGTCATGGTTATGGAATGTTGTTGGTTTGTCTTCCGACCTTTCTGCCGTTCCGCTTCACGGCGAAAACAAAAAGGCCGGACTGGGTGCCCGACGGGTCAAGGAGGAACGCTTGCGTAGTTCCTTGAGGCGACGGGCTGTCCGGTATCATTCTTTGTCCGTGAAGCGGATGGCGATGCCTTGGGATATGCTCGCGACTCTGTGGTGGGATATGTAGCTGGCGAAACGGAAAAATCTACGGGAGCGGATAACCAATTTTTTTCATCTCCAGCGACAGCGGGGAAAGCGGCGCGAGGCCGAACCGGAAATCACGGAGTGATTTTCGATGAAGTGCCGTTGCGACGCTTTTGCTGGTGGAGCTGTTGCTGCTCTCTTATGGGAGAAGGACGCGCTTCGCGTCGTCCTTCGGCGTGAGCCAGACGGGATTGAGCGCGGACTCCGGCTTCGCAAGGGAGAACGATGCCATGTCGGCGAACATGAAAAGCAAGCTACCCTCATGTTTCGGGTCGGCCTCCTTCGTAACCTGACGCAGAATTTCGAGCCGCCTCGCATCATCCGCAACGGTGAGGACTTGGAATTTCTTGATGCCGAGCTTCTCCTCGCATGAACCCGCATGGAACCATCGCCAGTATATTTTCATCTTCTCCAAAAACGTGGCCTTGAGTTCCGACGCGCGGTCGGCTTCGAGAAAAAAGTTCAATCGCCCCTTTGGCGTCTCAATCGTGAAGAACCCGTCCGGCACGAGGTCGGTCTTCCAGCCGCGCGGCGAGAGCAATACCTTGAGGGAGCGCGTGTCCTCCCATCGTGCGAGCTTCCCGTGCTTCTGGTTCTCGAACGCAAGCGTTACGAGGGCGCGGAATTGTGAAATCATCAAGGTATGCGCGATATGGGGAAGCGCCGTCCGTTCATCAATACGCACTTGTTGCATCATCTCGCGTTTCGCCGCGCCCGTGTACAGCACCTCGACTCCGCGCTCGCCGAGGCCGTAGACGAAGGAACCGGAGAGGAGTCGGTTCGTTTTCTGCTGGCTTGGGCGCTCAAGGTAGCCCTCGTGGAACAGGTCGGCGAGGCGGCGTTGGAAGTTCCGCAGGCCGCGATGGTAGAGTGCTCCCAACTGCTCCGAGTTCATGAGGCGATACTCGGCGATATCGCGCAACATGGACAAGTCGAGGGGCTGTATCTGCAATCGGCCGGACGTAGACTCATCACGGACGAACTTTTTGAGGGTATGCTTGGGCATATATCAAGCCCATTATACCGCCGCCCGGCCGATTCCCGAAGGCCTCCGCTCTCCGTGCGCCGCTACCTATTCAAAGTTCAAAAACACCCCCCACGTTGCCTACAAAACCGACGGCGGCACGGAGAGCGGAGGCCGGAGGGCTGCCCGAGTCCCGAGGCCAGCAGGCCGAGGGACGAAGGGCAAAGAGCAGACGGGGAAGGCGGTTCATTTTGGGGGGCAAAATGCCTATATTGTCGTTTTCAAAAATGGCCTGTTTGCGCCAAAGAGGCCAGTGTTTATGCGGGCTTCGCTTGAGGGGTGGGGTCGTTCTGGAACGACTACCCCAACGACCCCCCCCTCGGCGGTGGAAATTACCCCTGTTTTCGGCTAAAATGGTTCCGAGCCGACTGATACAGAGACACATCGAAAGCAACGCTGCTTTCCGCCAATCAGATACGATACCGACATGACGGAGCCAAAGCTCATTTTTGAGAACAGCGATTTTGTCGCGATCGACAAGCCGGCGGGGCTTATGGTGCATGCCGCACGGGTGAACGAAGGGCGCCACCCGAGCCGCGGCCGCCTGCGCGGGGACGAGGAGAAGGGAAAAGAGCCGACGCTTGTCGACTGGCTCCTTGCGCGCTATCCGGAAATGAAAACGGTCGGCGACGATCCGGAAACGCGGCCGGGGATCGTGCACCGGCTCGACAAGGCAACATCCGGCGTGATGGTCGTTGCGCGGACGCAGGGAGCGTTCGAACGGCTGAAGAGGCTGTTCCAGGAGCATCGCATGCGGAAAACGTATTTCGCGCTCGTGCGCGGCGTGCCCAAAAATAAAAAAGGGACGATCGATGCGCCGATCGGCATCACCACGGGATCGCTCCGGCGCAGCATCCATTCGGCGAAGATGGCAAAGCCGGCGGTGACGGAGTATGAGGTCGTGAAGATGTTCGGCGATGATGTCGGCGGTGAACGATATGCGCTTCTTCGGGTCGTTCCGAAAACCGGGCGCACCCACCAGATTCGCGTGCATCTTGCGAGCATCGGACATCCGATCGTGGGGGATCCGCTCTATGGCGGCAGGCGCGGCCGCCGCGCCGTACGCGGAGAAGGCGCCCCGCCCCGCCTTATGCTGCATGCGGCATCGCTCGCATTCACCGATGCCGACGGGGGCCATTACGAGTTCGAGGCCCCGCTTCCCACGGAATTTTCGGTTATCCACAGGGAGGGCGGCGCAGAATGAAGTATCATTAAACATAAGAGAATGAATCAAAAGGTCGAAGTTCTCTCATTGAATGGATGTGTTTATGATATAATCAACAGTATGATCAAAAACAATAAATCCAGGAAGGGCTTCACCCTTATCGAACTGCTTGTCGTCATCGCAATCATCGCAATTTTGGCGGTCGTGGTCGTTCTCACGCTGAATCCGGCGCAGCTGCTTGCCCAGGCGCGCGATTCAAACCGCGCATCCGACTTTGCAACTTTGAAGAGCGCTATCGGCCTTTATTCCGCCGACGTTTCGACGACGACATGGCTCAATGGTGCAACCGCAACGCTGGGAACGAGTACGATCATGGTTTCGGAGCCCTCAATCGCGAATCTTACCACAAACCTCGTTACGAGCACTCTTGCTGGAAACTGGGGATTCTGGGGCGGAGAAAGCGTCATCAGCTCCACGGTCGCTGCGGGAGCAACCGCGCGCGCGATCAACGGCACGGGCTGGATTCCGATCAATTTCGCCGATATCAGCTCCGGCGCTCCGCTCGGCTCCTTGCCGGTCGACCCGATCAACAGCGGCAATAATACCTATATGTTCGTCGGGGCACAGACGACATATAAGCTTGCCACCAAGATGGAGAGCGCAAAGTACGGGTTCGGCGGTTCGAATGACGTCGTTTCGACGGACGGCGGAAACAGCACGAGCACGTACGAACAGGGGACCAACCTTGCCCTCTAGTATCGGCTTGTTCCGTTCCAAAAGCGCCCGCGCATTGCGCTCGGCGCTTTTGTTTTTGTCCGCGGCGCCATGCGATGCTATCATTAAGAAGTTATGAAGCTTCCCCTTCCGGCAGACCAGCTGAAAAAGCTCCTCGTGGAGCAGAATCTCATCGCCCCCGAGCGGTTCGATGCGATGTATCAGGAGGCCGAACGCAAAGGCCAGAGCGTCGTCGACGTCCTCGTATCCGAGAAGATCGTCGAGCCGAACTATCTGGGCGATCTTATCGCGAACGCCCTCGGCGTCGCGCGCGTCGATTTCAACAATCAGAAGGTCGACAAGGAGGCGGTGAAGCTTCTCGGCGAAGAGGTGGCCCGCCAGCGGCAGGCGATCGTTTTCGGCAAGGAACAGGACGGGACGTTCGACGTCGCGATGATCGATCCGTCGGACCTTGAGACGCGCGAGTTCCTCGCGCAGCGGCTCAACGGGAAGATCAGGCCCTTCCTCGCATCGTCCGAGGACCTCGATCGCGGATTCTCGGTGTACGGCTACGAGCTTGGGCAGGACTTCAAGAAGATCATCGAGGATGATGTGCGGGCGTCGCTTACGAGCCAGTCGAAGAGCGCTTCCGAGGCGGCGGCGGATCTGCCGATCGTGGGCATCGTGGACAACATCATTTCCTACGCGCTCGCGTCGCGCGCCTCGGACATCCATATCGAGATCCTCGAGGATTCCACGTTCATCCGGTATCGCATCGACGGCATCCTGTATCAGATCATGGACATCACGAAGGCGGTGCATCCGGGCATCGTCGCGCGCATCAAGCTCCTTGCGGGGCTGAAGATCGACGAGCATTATACCCCGCAGGACGGGCGGTTCCGGTATCAGATCGGCAACCAGAACGTGGACGTCCGCGTTTCCATCATGCCGACGTTCTACGGCGAGAAGGTGGAAATGCGCCTGCTCGAGTCGTCCCAGAAGCCCCTTTCGCTCGAAGAGCTCGGCATGATGCCGGGGACCGCGAAGATCGTCGCCGAGAATCTCAAGCGCGCATACGGCATGCTTATCTCCTGCGGCCCGACGGGATCCGGCAAGACGACGACGCTCTACGCGCTCATGAACATGCTGAACCGCCCCGAGGTGAACGTGACGACGGTCGAGGACCCGATCGAGTACAATATGCGCTACGTGAACCAGACGCAGATCAATCCGCAGGCGGGCGTGACATTCGCCTCCGGCTTGCGCGCGCTGCTCCGCCAGGACCCGAACATCATCATGGTGGGCGAGATCCGCGACGCGGAGACGGCGGAGATCGCGGTGCAGGCCGCGCTCACCGGCCACCTCATCCTTTCCTCGCTCCACACGAACGATGCGCCGACGGCGCTCCCGCGCTTCTTCGATCTCAGGGTACCGCCGTTTCTCGTGAGCTCGGTCGTCTCGCTCATCCTTGCCCAGCGCCTCGTGCGCAAGATCTGCCCGACGTGCATCTATTCCTACGAGCCCGATCCCGGGATCATCGCCACGCTCGAGATCCAGCTCAAGGAGAACGGCCTTAAAAAAGAGCAGGTGCGCATTCCGCGGACGCTGTACCGCGGCAAAGGATGCTCGGCGTGCGGCATGACGGGCTACCGCGGCCGGTTCGGCATCTTCGAGGCGTTCGAGGTGGATGAGAAGATGAAAGAGCTGATCACGGCGCCGATCTTCGACCTTGAGGCGGTCCGTGCGCATGCGCGGGAAACGGGCATGAAAACGATGTTCGAGGACGGGCTGGAAAAGGTGGAGGTGGCGCTTACGACGCTCGAGGAGGTGATGCGCGTGATCCGGGAGTAGGGTCCGCTGTGCTATCATTTATATATGCTGTTCCATTACGTCGCCGCCGATGCGGCGGGAAAGATGACGGAAGGGGATATCGAGGCGGATTCGCTGAATGACGTCCTGCGCGTTCTTGGCGGGAAGCAGCTTTCGCCGGTCTCCGTAAAGCCGATAAAAAAGGCGGGTGCGCGCGGCGTCAATAACATCTTCGGCGGCGGCATTACGACGTCGGACAAAGTGTTTCTTACGAAATACCTCGCGCTCATGCTGCGCGTGGGTACGGATCTGCTCACCGCGATCAACATCCTCATCGAGGATTTCGAGAAGCCGTCGGTGCGCAATTTCCTCCTGGAGGTGCGGGACGACCTTAGCAGGGGGAATCCGTTCTATGAATCGTTCGCCCGCCATCCGAAGGAGTTCTCGCCGACATTCATCAACCTTGTGAAGGCGGCCGAGCGCTCCGGCGGGCTCGAAAAGACGTTCAACGAGCTTTCGGTCTCGCTCGAAAAGGAAGCGGACCTGCGCAACAAGATCCGTTCCGCGTTCATTTATCCGATCGTGCTCATCTGCGTCGCCTCCGCAATCCTTATTTTCCTTGTGACCTTCGCGCTTCCGAAGGTGGCGAACGTGTTCACGCAGAGCGGCATCAATCCGCCGTGGTTCTCGGCGATCGTTTTCACGGTCGGCCTTTGGATCGGCGCGAACATCTGGACGATCATCCTGGCGATCATCGTTGCCGGGATCGCCCTCACGTGGTTCGTCCGCAAGACCGATGTGGGGCACCGGCTCTTCACGAAAGCGCTTTTCAATATGCCGGTCATTCGGGGCATCGTGCGGAATCTGGCGATCCAGCGCATGGCGGCGACGATGAGCGCGCTCATGCGCGCCGGACTTCCCATCGTGGAGACGATCGGGGTCGCGGCGGACACGGTGGGCGTGGATGATTACCGCGGAGCCCTGCTTCGCATCGCGAACGACGGTCTTGCGAAGGGGCTCACGATCGGCGAGGCGTTCAAGCGCGAGACGGCATTCCCGAGCATGGTGTCGAGCCTCGTTGCCATTTCGGAAAAAGCGGGGCATCTCGACGAGGTGCTTGCAACCCTTTCGGATTTCTATGAATCCGGCATCGACGCGAACATCAAGGCGCTCATCTCGCTCCTCGAGCCGGCGATGCTCCTTCTTATGGGCGTCATGGTTGCCATCATCGCGCTCTCGATCATCGTTCCGATCTACCAGCTGACCACGTCGTTCTGATCCATGTCCCACGCCGCGCGGCGCATACCAAGGCGGAACGGGTTCACGCTCATCGAGCTCCTTATTGTCGTAGCGATCACCGTCATCGTCGGCGTGGTCGCGATCGTGGACATCAGCCAGCGCCGCGTGGATACGGATCTTACGTCGACCGCTCAGGAGATCGCGACCACGCTCCGGCAGGCGCAAAGCGATTCGATGGCGGTGGAAGGCGGCACCGCATGGGGCGTGCATTTCGCGAACAGCACGGCGACCGCGCCGTTCTATGCGCTGTTCAGCGGAGCGAGCTATGCGACCGGCACCGTGGAAGGCTATTACCGCCTGCCGTCCACCGTCGCCTACCAGCCGGCGACGCTCGCCTCCGGCGCGACGCTCGACGTGCTGTTTTCCGCCGTCTCGGGCGCAGCAGCGCCGTCGGCAACCATCGGCCTGTATATGCCGAACGAGAGCGCGGCGTTCTCGTCGACCATCACCGTAAGCCCGGCAGGCGGGGTGAGCTACTAGTGTGCTCCGGCAGTCCGACGAATCCGGCAGTCGTTTGCTACAATAGGAGTAATGGACTTCCATTCCCGCACCGGACAGTCATTGATGGAGCTTCTCGTCGGCATCGCCGTCGGAACGATCTTCGTGGTCGGCGCGGCGACGATCATCGCGCCTTCGCTTCAAGTGAACAAGCAGGCTGGTACCGTGCAGCAGGAAGCCCAATTCGGACAGCAGTTGTTGGGCAACGTGCAGGCATGGTCTGCGAGCGACTGGGGTGCGGTGCTTTCGCTCGCGACCGGCACGGCGAACCGCTATTATCTGAACACCGCCTCGTCGCCTTTCATCGCGATCGGCACGAGCACCGCGGGAGAATCGCTGTCGAGCTGTTCGGGTGCCATGCAAGGATCAGCAGGATATTCCTGGAGCCGAGAGGTTACGATGAATGCCGCAGAGGTTTCGAGCACGCTTGTTGATTTCCCCACGCTCATTTCCGGCACCTATCCATATCTTGCAACGACCGCCCATGGCGGAGAAGTACAAAATGCCAATGGCGACGATATTGTTTTTACATCCGATGCCGCAGGGAGCAATGTGCTCCCATTCGAACAGGAAAGCTACAGTTCGTCGACCGGAGCGATCAATTACTGGGTTCAGGTGCCGTCGCTCTCGGGCGGAGCGAGTACGTCGATCTATATGTGGTACGGGAATCCGAACATCACTACAAGCCAGGCGAACGCGGGGAGGGTGTGGAGCAACGGCTATGCGGCAGTCTATCACTATCCCAATGGCGTGACCCTTTCTGCGAATGATTCAACGGCGAACGGATATAACGCCACGGTCAACGGGGCGACGGCAACGGCAGGGGAGATAGACGGGGGGGCATCGTTCGGCGGTTCCGCCAGCATAAGCGCCCCGTCATCGCTCGCGGTCTCTGCGCCGTTCACCATTGATGAATGGGTATATCCGGAATCGAGCGGAAGTACGCAGGGCCTTTACGGATCCCGAACGCCGAGCGATACGAGTTTCGACGCAAAGCTTACCGGATCCGGGGTCCATGGCGATATCGGCACCGGTTCGAGCTGGCTTACTACAAGCGCCGATGCGGCATTTACCGAAACACTGAATATATGGTATCAGATTACCTATGTCGTTGGGACAAGCAGTTACGCAATCTATGAAGACGGAAATCAGATCGGGAGCGGATCGCTGGGTGGCACTGCGCTCCTCGCGAATTCGACCCATATCCTTAATTTCGGATGGACGGGAGCGTCCGGCGAATATCTCACCGGGCTGCTCGATGAATCCCGTGTTTCCACCGTTGCCCGTTCCAGCGGTTGGATCCTGACCGAATACAACAATCAGAGCAATCCGGCCGCATTCTACACGATCGGGAACGCGACCCAGGGCGGCAGCGCATCATCGTCTTCATCCCAGTTCAGCTGCACATCCTATTACCGCTATTTCTATCTGACCGACATCTACCGCGATGCGAACGGGAATACGACAACGACCGCCACGGGGAATTATTACGATCCTTCGACGAAGCTTGCAACGGTCGTTGTGGGCATGGCGTCATCCACGCAATCCCCGCTGACATATTCGGCATTCATCTTCCGCAGCGGCAACAATGTCCTGGACCAGGGTACGTGGATCGGGGGTTCCGTATCCACTTCGAGCCCCGTATCGTTCGTGAGCAGCACATATGGTTCCGTGAACAGCATCACGGTGAATGCGAGCGGTTCGCTCCAGCTGAGCCAGGGTCCGGCGCCCGGCGGCGCCTGCGTCACGCAGCAAGCATCGAGCATATTGTCCTATTGGCCGCTCGATGAAGGAAGTGGAACAGTGGCATATGATTCGAGCGGAAACGGACTGAATGGCGCTTGTAATGGAACTCAATCCAGTCCGAGCGGCACATATTATACCGTGGGAAAGGTGGGGGCGTATGCTGGATATTTCAACGGAAGTAATGATTATCTTCAGTCGCCAAACCTAATTGCGATAAATTCAAGCACGGCTCCTTTTTCTATAGCGCTGTGGTTCAATCCTGCCGTTCCCGGGGTTATTCTTTCTGAAACGGGTCAGACGGCGGTCAATACTGGCTGGCACGACAGCTGGATAGAAGCTCTTTCCGGAGGAAATATCGACATGAGGGTTTGGAACTGTTCGGCATTGGTTGCCGGAGTAGGAACTTTTAACAGTTGGAATTATGCAGTGCTCACTTACGACGGGACCACTCTAAGGAGTTATTTGAATGGGGTGGCTGGAGCCTCGGAAACGTGCAGTCGCTCGAATCCTGCTGGGAGCGGTTATGGAGAATATTTTAATTTTGGAGCGGTTGACTCAACGAATCTGGGCAGCGGCGCATGGTTTGAAGGATCTATCGATGACGTTCGTGTTTATCCGAGAACTATTTCGGCTTCCGAGGTCAATACGCTTTACTCCGGAGGAACGGTAAACTGATATACTTAACCCATGGGAAGCCCCCCCAAAAAAATTCTTTTTCTTTTTATCTTCTTCTTTGCCTTCGGGATGGTCGGTATCTTTCAGGCGCATGCGGCGAACATCACATGGACCGGAGGGGGAGGGAACAGCCTTTGGGATAACGCGGCGAACTGGAGCACTGCCACGGTGCCTACCTCGACGGACGTCGCCATTTTCAGCGCGTCGTCGTCGAACGCCGCCGCCATCGACACCAATGTGAACGTACTGGGGATCGTGGTCACCTCGACGTATGCCGGCACTATCACCCAGGATACGGGGTATAGCGTTACGATCGGCAGTTCCGGATACGGGCAAAGCGGCGGCACGTTCATCGGGAGCGCGAACGCATCAGATACCATCACGGTGAATGGGAGCTTTATGCAATCCGGCGGAACCTTTACGAGCACGGCAGGAACGCTCGCGGTGGCGGGCAATCTCACCTTATCGGCCGGAACATTCAATGCTCACGGGGGCATAGTGAGTTTTATCGGAGGGACATATTCCACGATCAACTGTTCCTCATCTCCGAGCTTTTCGCAGGTGGCGTTCAACAAGAACAACACCGCCGCTGCAGACGTTACGATCCAGGGCGGCTGTACCGTTCCGCTCGGCAACAATCCGACCGCGGGATTCGGGGGATCGAATGACGGAAATCCCATCCTTACGAACTATGGCACGATCACCGGGAGCGGAAACGTCGCTTTTAACGACGCTGGCTACAATTATTTTCGGATTTCTGATTGGATCAGTAACTATGGCACCATCTCGATCACGGGAAATCTTACCTTTGACACGAATTCAAACGGAAACATTTACACCAACAATTACGGCACCATCTCGGTGAGCGGGAATATTTCATCGCCTGATGCATACAACTGGGGATACAATTCTTCCGACTTTTACAACTACGGCTCCATGACCGTGGGCGGCACCTCCTGGGTCGGGAGCGGCATCGTGAACGAGAGTGCCACCTCTTCCTTCTCCTTTGGCGGCACGGCCATGACGGTATACAACGATTTTGAAGTGGCGAGCGGAACGGCGACCTTCGGGGGGAGTTCGGCGATCGCAAGCCTTACGGTTGCTGGAGGGTTTTATAGCACCCTCGGATGTACCGGCACCCAGATCCCCAGTTCGACCATTACGAAAGATGCTTCGATGTCGGATGGTGCCGACGTCACCATCCTTGCCGGCTGTACCGTTCCGCTCGGCAACAATCCGACCGCGGTCTTTGGGGGATCGTACGACGGAAATCCCATCCTTACGAACTATGGCACGATCACTGGAAGCGGCACGGTGTCCTTCAATACGAGTGGCGCAAACTATTGGCAGTTCCCCGACCGGATGAGTAATTACGGCACCATCACCATCAGCGGTGGTCTCACCTCCGATACGAACGGAAAGGGAACATTCTATATCAGCAATTACGGCACCATCTCGGTGAGCGGGAATCTCTCTTCCGCGGATCAAAAGAATAATGGCAATTACGCTTGGGGATCAGACATCTACAACTATGCCACGACGACCGTGAGCGGCACCTCCTGGACCGGGAGCGGCATCGTGAACGAGGCGGCAACGTCCTCCTTCTCCTTCGGCGGTACCGCGATGACGGTATACGCCGACTTTGAGGTGGCGAGCGGAACGGCGACCTTCGGCGGGAGCTCGGCGATCGCAAGCCTTACGGTTGTCGGAGGATCCGACAGCACCCTCGGATGTACCGGCACCCAGATTCCCAGCTCCACCATAAACAAAGATATCGGTAACGGAGATGGCTCTGTTGTTGTCCTTGCCGGCTGCACTGTTCCGCTTGGAAATAATGCAACAGCAGTATTTGGGGGGTCAAATGATGCACCTATGCTTATCAATTACGGCACGATCATGGCGAGCGGAACGGTGGCGTTCAATTCAAATGGTTCCAATTATTGGGCTTATCCTACTTTCACACGAAATTACGGGACGATTGCAATTAATGGCAATCTTACTTTTGATACCAACTCGCAAGGAGTTTTTTTCATTAATAATTACGGCACCATCTCGGTGAGCGGGAATCTTTCCTCGGCGGATCAAACCAATAATGGCAATTACACTTGGGGATCAGACATCTACAACTATGCCACGACGACCGTGAGCGGCACCTCCTGGGTCGGGAGCGGCATCGTGAACGAGGCGGCAACGTCCTCCTTCACCTTCGGCGGTACCGCGATGACGGTGTACAGCGATTTCGAGGTTGCAAGCGGCACGGCCACCTTCGGCGGGGGCCAGATCAATCTTTCTTTTTCGAGCAATAATAGCCAAAGTGCTTTTATTCCGGGGAGCATTACGTATAGCGGTCTTACTATCGATAAGCAAGGGCAGACGCTGACGTTCCTGCCGAATGCGACATCGACGCTCGATATTGGCAATCTCTCGTTCTTGAGCGGGTACACCAGTTTTTCCACTTCCACCTATACGCTGTTCGTGCGGGGGGATTATCTTCAAAATTCGGCGAACTCGTTCGGCGGATCGACCTTCACCATGGATTTCTCGGGAACCCCATCGTCTTCCATCGTCGAGAATGCCGGAAGTTTCATCGGTAATCTGGCGATCGATAAATCCGGTATGGTTGCGGCAACGCTTGACACGAACTTCTCCGTTGCTACGGGAACGTGCGCCATCAATACGGGGACGTTCGATATCGGAGGGAACAACTTCACCTGCGGCGGCGCGCTTACGGTAAGCAGCGGAGGGTGGCTCGCCGATTATCCGGGGCATATTTCGACCATCACGCTCGGCGGCAACGTGACGAACAACGGCGTCATCTTCCTCGACGGGAGCGGTCCGAACTGTACGTCGCCGTACCCCCAGTTCGTCACGGTCACTTCGACGGCGTCGAGCGTCCAGCCCGTATGGTCGGGGAGCGGGGAGTTCGTTGTCCGCTCGGCGATCGTTTCGAGCCAGGGCGGTTCGTCCCCGCTTTCCATTCCCGTCTGGAACGGAACGCTCGCGAACGATACGGCGATATGGTCCGTGCCTACGGGACAAGGGCGCATCGGCTACATCCAAAGCACGCCGGTGGAGACCGGGGCGGGAACGGCGCTGCCGTTCACCTATTGGCCCCGGCCGGAGGATCTGATCGTCGTTGCGGTCTCAGGAAGCAGCGGGGAAACTATCAGCGCCCCTACGGACAGCGCAAGCAACACCTATTATCTCGCGACAACCCAGGGCTTCAACGGGGGGACGGTCGATATTTATTATGCGGCGGGAGCGACGAGCACTACGCCGTTTGCCGTCACTATGCACGGATCGGGGAGCGGATATCTCTCCGGCGCCGCCTACGAGTTCACCGATGCCGCGCTCGCGAGCAGCACATTGGACAGCGAAAGCACGAACTATGACAACAGCGGCAGCGCCGTATCGCTCACCTCGAACGTTGCAACGGGGCATTCTACGGCGGACGAGCTCTTTTTTGGGATCACCACCGTATCGGCGGGGAACGATGCCCTGACGAGCGGATCGGGGTGGACGTCGCTCGCGAACGCGATCACGCTCGGCTCCCAGCAGGGACTTTCGACCGAATTCCAATCGCTCGGCGCTCCGGCGTCGCTTGCCGCCACGTGGACGGCGGCGACCTCCACGAGCTATGCGGCCGCGGTGGCGATCTTCGATCCGCCGGGAATGAATGCCGTCGGGTATGCGCCGAGCGGAACCCTGGACTCCGTCGTTTTCGACACGAAGTCCGTGAACGGCGCCCAGCTCAATTCCCTGACATGGTACGGGTCCGCGTTGAATTATACGAACGTCGGATTCCAGTTTGCCGTGAGCAATTCGCCGAGCGGTCCGTGGACGTTCGAAGGGCCGAGCGGCAACGGGTCGACATACTTCGGATACGGGAGCCTGCCGGGAACCATCATTCCGCTCGTCAGCAGCGCGGGGGGAGCGGGGTATGCCATGTTCAACGGATACCGCTACTTCCGCTACCGCGTCATCCTCTTCTCCGATTCGTCCGGTAAGTACACGCCGACCGTGACGGGCGTGGACGTCAACTGGAGTCCGTGATGGTATAATGAGAGCGATGGATCTTCGCCCTCGGAACGGACAAGCATTCCTTTCGCTCGTATTCCTCATCGGGGCGATCATCGCGATCGTCGGGATCCTTGTTGCGTTCCTTGCCGCGTCGTTCGTCGATACCGGGTACGGGCTTTCGGCATCGGTCGAGGCGCAGAACGCCGCGCAATCGGGCGTCCAGGATGCGATGCTGCAGCTTGGGCGTAATCCGATCCCATGGGTGCCGTCGCCCGATCCGTACACGCTCGCCGTGGGAAGTTCGACCGCAACGGTGACCGTGACACAGAACAGCCCTTCGGCAGGGGAGGTCACCGTGCTTTCCGCCGCCACCGTGGCGAACCGCACGCGGAAGATACAGGTGGTGCTGGAGAACAACGCTTCCACGTCGCAATGGAGCGTCATTTCGTGGCAGCAGGCCCAGTAGTGCGTTACAATTATGATTGATGAAGAAATTCCTCAGTAAGATACTTTCATTCCTCCGCGTGAAGTCCGTTGCGGGAGGGCTCGAGGTGAGCGACCAGGTCCTTCGTCTCGTCTATTTCAACGGAAAACTGTGGGAGCTCGCTGCGGTGCGCATCGCGCCCGGGGTGATGGAAAAGGGGAGGATCAAGGACGCTGCGGCGTTCACCGCGGCGCTCGCCGAGCTTAAAAAGAAAGTGCCGTTCTCCCATAGCAAGCGGAAGAAGATGAACGTCATCGTGGCGCTTTCGTCCGTAAAGATGTACACCCAGGTCTTCACGCTTCCCGCAATGGAAGGAAAGGGCCTTGCGGACGCGGTGGAACTCAATCTCAAGATGCTTTCGCCGCTCGATGCGTCGGCCGCATACTCCGGCTGGGAGCCGATCGGGAAGGATGAGACCGGCCTCCATACGGAGGTTGCCGCGGCATTCATCGAGAAGGCGCTGGTGGATGAAATGACCCAGGCGCTCTATGGAGCGGGATTCATCACGGTCGGCATCGAATCACGCGCGCTCGCGCTCGCGCGGATCTTCAGGGAAAAAGGCGCCGGCGCCGATCTTGGGAAATCCTATCTGGTCCTCGATATCGACAATTCGGGCATCGATTTCCTTGTCGTCCGGAAGGGGCGGCTCTATTTTGAATATCCGACAGAATGGGGGGAGCTGGGCGACGAGAAAGGACAGATCCCGATGGAACGGTTCACGGGCATGCTCGCGGCGAATCTGCGGCAGGTGGTGAACTTCGCGGGGCAGCACTGGCCGTCGGAGCCGCTTGCCGCCGTGGTGCTTTCCGCGGCGCTGTTCGAGAAGGAGGCTTCCGCGGCGATCGCCGGGGCATCATCGCTTCCGGTGATCCGGCTTTCGCTCGAAATGGGGCAGCCGATCTCGAGCGAGTGGCTCGTTGCGATCGGCTGCAGCCTGCGGGGCGCGGATACGAACCTCCGGGATACGGAGATCAATCTTTCGGGGCAGGGGGCGATCGATATGTTCCATAACGAGCAGCTCATGAATTTCATGGTGCTGTGGCGGGTGCTCGTGCCGTCGATCCTT
>JAKAGE010000007.1 GCA_021817655.1 bacterium | reverse complement strand
ATGATCACGATCAACGGACTTGCTGAAATGGCAATGAAAATCGGCGGGAAGAATCTCTCAGTCAATCACATTCCCGGCCCGCTGGGTGTCCGCGGGCGCAATTCGGACAACCGGCTCATCCGCGAAAAGCTCGGCTGGGCACCGAGCATGAAATTGGAGGATGGGATGAGGAAGACATACGCATGGATTAAAGGCGAGGCGGAAAAGGCCGGCACGGCAAAATAGTCCCGTTTCTCTTCGCGCTAAATCGAAAAACCGCACTCGCCAAAAGTGCGGTTTTAGATTATTTTAATGGGATATGGTCACGGTCTTTTTGCGCGGGGGATTGGGGAACCAGATGTTCCAGTATGCGGCGGGGTTCGCGCTGGCGCGCCGGAACAATGCGCCGCTCGCGCTCGATACGACATTCCTGAACGACCGCACGCCGCGGCGCCAGTTTACCTACCGCACGTACGACCTCGACGTGTTCACGGTCGAGCCGCGATTCACGTCGCTTTCAAAAGCCTCGTCGCGCGCGCCCATTCCCGGCGTATGGCTGGGGCTTGATCTTACGGGGATCGCGGCGCGGAACGCATTGGGTACACAGAAATTGATCAAAGAGAACGAAGCGCAGGGATTCGATCCGGAGGTCCTGCACGCCAAGGGAGACGTCCTCTTATGGGGCCGCTGGCAAAACCCGCGCTATTTCGAGGACGCCGCCGAAGAGCTTCGGGAACGGGAATTCCGTTTTCGCATCCCGCTCGAGGGCGGAGCAAAAACGTTGGGCGAGGAAATTTCTGCTACGAATTCCGTCGGGATCCATGTCCGCCGCGGCGATTATCTCTTGCCGGTCGGGCAGGCGCTTTATGGCGCCACCGATCTTGCGTATTATGAACGGGCGGTGGCGTATATGGCGGGAAAGGTGTCGAACCCGCATTTCTATGTCTTTTCTGACGACCAGGCCTGGTGCCGCGAAAATCTTAAACTGTCAGCGGGTCCGATGACCTTCGTCGATGATTCGTCCGCCGGGCCGAAATCAAGCTTCCACCTTCGACTCATGTCCCTCTGCAAACACAATATCATCGCGAACAGCACGTTCTCCTGGTGGGGAGCGTGGCTGAACCGGAATCCAGAGAAGATTGTGGTAGCGCCGGGAAAGTGGATGATAAATGGGGCAAATGGTCAGGGCATTGTCCCTGAGGCATGGGTTAGGGTATAAGATTATTTTTTAAGTCGAAAATAATGGTAAAATAATCTCATGAAAATTAATACCCTCGAAGCCCAGAAACTCATCAAAAAATTTAGGAAGCAGGGCATTCCGTATTTTTTCACCAACAAAGTTGCAGTTGGGATAACGTGGAGATATCAAGCCCTCATGCTTCTTAAGCAGAGAAAAATAAAATTGCTGGCATTTTTGAGGTTTTGTCTACCCTTTTGGCGCGGAGATAGATCGAAATTGAATATGCTCCTCGAAAAGCAAAATTTTGAGCTTATGGGAGATCTCAAAGATATTACTCTCGAAATTACATCGGGCCATTTAATGCGGCCAGCAATATCCAGTGCAATGGGAGGATATGATCTTTTGTATTTCTATTATCAAATCACAATGCTAGATCAGTATAAAATTGATGACTATATCAAAGAGGGCAGCATAGTGATCGATGCTGGTGCGAATATAGGAATGTTTTCCGTGAATGCAAGTTTAAGAGGAGCGACGGTATACGCTTTTGAGCCGGTCTCGATTATTGCGAGCGCCCTCAGGGAGAATACAGAATCATTCAGGGTTGAGGTAATAGAACAAGGATTGGGAGCCGCTCCGGGTGAAAAGAATATATATTTTTCGCCAGATGCACTTGGATCGAGCACTATTGAGGGGAGCGGGATGGCATTTCCCGACGGTTCATCGGCACAAAAAATTAAAATCACCACTATTGATGATTTTGTGAGAGAGCGTGGCATTCGAGTTGACTTTATTAAGATGGATGTTGAAGGTTACGAAAAAGAAGTCCTCGCCGGGGCGAAAGAGACAATTCGGAAATTTCATCCTACGATTGTTTGTTCTGCCTATCATCATCCGGAAGACAAGAGAGCAATTCCAGTATTGATTGATTCGATAGATAATAATTATGTCGGTTCGTTATTAAGCAGAGGGGAGGATGATTTTGTTTTTACCGCAAAAGGAAAAGTTTAATTTTCAACTATAATATATAAATAAGATGCCAAAAGTACTGATTACGGGTTGCGGTGGGCTCATAGGTTCTGAAGCTGTTAGGTTCTTTTGCGGACACGACTTTGAAGTTCTGGGTATTGATAATAATATGCGTCAATATTTTTTTGGTGCCGATGGCAATACTCAACCGGTCGTGCAGCGCCTAAAGGATGGATTCAAGAATTTCTCCTATATTAATACCGACATACGCGACGAAAAGATGGTCGCAGATATTTATTCTTCGCGAGGGCCATTCGATCTCGTCATCCATACCGCCGCACAACCTTCTCATGATTGGGCGGCCAGGGAGCCGATGACCGATTTTACCGTGAACGCGGCGGGGACGCTTATTATGCTTGAAAATACGCGAAAGTACTCTCCGGATGCCGTTTTTATCTTCACTTCGACCAATAAAGTTTATGGAGATCGGCCAAATGAGCTGCCATTAATAGAAAAAGAAACTCGGTGGGAAATTCAACCTGGCCATCAGTACGAGCAAGGAATAGATGAGACCATGAGTATCGATCAGACACTACACAGCGTCTTCGGCGCTTCTAAGGTCGCTGCAGACGTTATGGTGCAGGAATATGGTAAATATTTTGGGATGAAAACGGCGCTTTTCCGTGGCGGATGCCTTACGGGGCCTTTTCATCGCGGTGTTGAATTGCATGGATTCCTGAACTATTTAGTAAAGTGCGTTGTCTCCGGGAAGAAATATCGAATATTCGGATACAAAGGAAAGCAGGTTCGGGACAACATCCATTCCGTCGATCTTATCAATGCATTTTATCAATTTTATCTAAAACCGCGTTCGGGGGAGGTTTATAACATGGGCGGAAGTCGACACTCCAATTGTTCGATGCTGGAAGCCTTTGAAAAGGCCGAAAAAATTTCAGGGAAGAAGGCCGTCACCGAGTATCTGGATGAGCCACGCAAAGGAGATCATATCTGGTATATTTCTGACGTCAGCAAATTTAAAGCACATTATCCAGACTGGAGATATCAGTACGATATTGATGCGATCATCGAGGAACTGGTACGTTCGGCGGTTAATCACTCCGCTACATGATCTTGGTACGGCTAGAGGGGGGGCTGGGAAATCAGATGTTCCAGTATGCCTTGGGTCGTACGCTCGCCTTAAAAAATAAATCGATCGTTAAGGTGGATACCACATTTTTACTCGACCGCACGCCGAGGGGGGGATTTGTGTTTAGAAATTATGACCTCGATATTTTTAAGACGAATATTTTGATAGCAGAACGGAAAGAAATTCCACTTTTATATAGAAAATATTTCAATGGGAGGCCGGCACTTTTTGCGGATTCGTTCAGGAAGAAGATAGTAAAAAATCCAGGCAAAGAAAAACAGTTCCAGTTCGACCCCGAAATTTTAAAACTGAGCGACGGAACATATCTCGAGGGATACTGGCAAAGCCCCAAATACTTTGAGGCATATGCCGATATTATTAAAAAGGATTTCGAGATTCGTGAAAAACTTCCGAAAAATGCCGAGGCGCTTCGGGATAAAATAATGTCTTTGAGCTCTGTGTGTATTAATGTGCGGCGCGCTGATTTCGTCAGCAATCCTTTCCATGGAACGCTTGGGCAGGAATATTTTGATAAAGGAATAGAAATTATTGCCCGGAAAGAAAAACAATTATCATTGTTTGTGTTTTCAGATGATATAGAATGGTGTAAAAATAATTTGAAATTTAAATACCCCTATGAATTTATTGGACACGAATATGCCGGGGATAAGTTCCAATTCTATTTAGAGCTTATGAAAAGTTGCGGGCATTTTATTATCCCCAATAGCAGTTTCGGATGGTGGGCAGCTTGGCTAAGTCCTAGCCTTAATAAAGTTATTATTGCTCCGCAGAGATGGTTTTTAGACGATAGGGTTAATACGAAAGACTTAACCCCCACTTCCTGGATAAGAATTTGACTTTAGTGCTTTATTGTGAAAAATAAGATATATTCTCCATGGCGAATTTTCAGCGGGACAATCATTCAATAAAGAAAGATCTCGATCGAATTATCGGCGCATCATACGATATCGATTTTTTTATGCCTACATCCAGACAGGCGAGGTTTTCACGCCATTTTTTTAAATCTTCCTTTATAACATTGGCTAAGAAATGTCACCGTTTAGGGTTTCAACTACCCGACGTGACAGCTCGTACTTTCTGGGGAGGTACGCTAAGAGGGAGTTTGGCCGCGATTTCCCCTGTTTTCCTGTGGGGGTTTTTCGATGGAGAAGAATTGAATTTGATAAAATTTCTCGTAAACACATTAGGGCCAGAAGATGTTTTTTTTGACGGAGGCGCACATGTGGGATTTTATTCATTACTTGCGGGCGCAATTACTAAAGAAGTCCATGCTTTTGAGCCAACGCCATCCACGTTTAAATTTTTGGAGAAAAACGTCCGTGATAAGAAAAATATTTCGATAAATCAAAACGCTCTCTGGAAAGAGGATGGGGTGGCCGAGTTTAATGATTGCGGTGACGAATTCTCTGTTTTTAATACGCTGGTCGCTCCCGAGGTAGAAGCTGTAAAGCAATTTACAGTTAAGACGACAACAATCGACAATTATTGTAGTAGCAATGAGATAAACCCATCTTTTATTAAATTAGACACAGAGGGAGCGGAATACGAAGTTCTTCTGGGTGCAAAAAATGTGCTTTCTAACGGTCCAATGCTTAGCATCGAGATTCGCCCATGGGAAGGGGAAAAGTTTGAAAAAATTAGATCATTTTTAAAGGGCTTTGACTATTCTCTGGTCTCTCTCGAAAAAGGGGAGATAGTCCCCTTTAGGGGGATCCCTCTTGGTGAAAATTATACTAATGTGATTTTTATGCGAGATAAGCATGCGACAAGCGGACGATAATGATTTCTATCTTCGCTGTTTCTAAGCTTTCCAGTTCTCCGTCACAGGCTGTCAGTACGATTAGGCTGAACGTTTTTAAAAGACTTTCCCCGGAAAGAATAGTCTACTGGACCACATCCGATTCGGATAGCCTATTTCAGGGTTCGATCAAGAGAATTCCCACAAAATCATTGAATAAATACCTTGTCTTTCTTGAGAAGGTATACTGGATGCACAAGTTAAAGCCTGACATCCTTTTGCTCACCGGAGATCCTTTTGAACTGATTTTTTATTTTTTTCGACCTCGCCGAACGATCGTGGTGACACATATGAATGGCGCTATGCCGCCGAGCTATTTGGGGTATCCATTCCCTTTTAATATTTATCTCTACATTGCATTGTCATTCTTAGCAAAAAGATCTGATTTTATAATTACAATTGCTCGTCATTGCAGAGATTCTTTTGCGCGTTTTAGGGATTTAAAGACTGTTTTTGTAATTTATAATGGTGTAGATTTGGAAACGTTTAACCCTATGAACAGAAATAGAGAATATTTAGCGAAAATCTATAAAATTGATTTTTCAAGGCCGACGGTATTATATATTGGTTCCCTTATTGAACGAAAGCGCCCTGATTTAGTGCTCGATTTGGCGGGAAAAGTTTCTCAGGTTAATTTTATCTTGGTCGGCGCAAAAAGTTCAGAATATGATTTGACTCATAGAATTAATTCATTGCAAAACGTTTGTCATCTTCCGCAGGTTGAAAGGGAAGATTTAGGGACACTGCTTGCATCGACTGATGTTTTTTGCTTCCCTTCATTGTATGAAGGATTCGGCATGGTCGTTGCTGAAGCAATGGCTTCTGGATGCCCCGTTGTCGCTAGCGACCACTACGGACCCGCCGAGCTTATTGATAATGGCGTTGATGGAATTCTTATTGGAGTTGGCGAGAGCGAGAGAGACGATTTTGGGCGCGCAATCCAAAAATTATTAGATGATTTGACGTTTCGTTCACGCATAACTACAGCCGCAAGAAAAAAAGCCGAAGCGATATTTGACTGGGAAAAGTTAGCTAAAGAGTGGGAGGATGTGTTGGTTGCTATAAAATCTTTTTGAATGGAACGATCCGTTTCAATTATTATTCCGGCGTATAATAGTCGCGAATATATTGGAAAAGCGATTGAATCGGCTACGAGCCAATCATTTAAGAATATTGAGATTTTTGTAGTGGATGACGGATCTACGGACGGCACAAAAGATGCAGTGGAATCTTACATCCGCGACAGCAAGATCCGCTATATTCACCAAGAGAACAAAGGTCCTGCTGCCGCAAGGAATTTAGGTATCAGTAAATCATCAGGAGAATTTATTGCCTTTCTCGATGCGGATGATATATGGCTGCCGGATAAACTTGAGCAGCAAATGCCTCTCTTTGATGATCCGGAAGTGGCGCTTGTTTTTTCTGACACCGAGATCTTTGGCGATGGATTTCCGTTCAAAAAGCATTCGGAATTTTCCCGTTTTGCGCGCGGGGATGTTTATGCCAAATTAATAATGGGCAATTTTATTCCGACGTCGTCCGTCGTGGTTCGCCGCGTGGCTATGGATGAAGCGGGCGGCTTTGACGAGGATAAAAAAATTTCTATTGGAGAGGATTATTTTCTTTGGCTCATGATTGCCCGGAAGTACAAGTTTGATTTCTCCCCTGAGTCGCTCGTAAAATACAGGATCCACGGGGGACAGACCTCTGCGAGCAGGATCAAAAGCTACAAGAGCCTTTGTCATATTTATGCTAAACTGGGGAAGCGGAACGGCTACACGTTTGGAATAGTCAGTAAATATTTGGAGAATAAGATGAAGTTTCTGTTTGCGAGCATGTTCCGGGAGTAGCCGATCCACTTTCTTTCCATGAAGATTCTCTTCACCGTCGAATTCTACGAGCCCCGTAAGGGTGGCGCCGAAGAGGTAGTGAAACAGCTTGCCGAACGGCTCGCGGCAAAAGGCCACGACGTGACCGTTGCCACGTCCGCAGTGGCGGAGCGTACAAAGAGGATCCTGAACGGCGTTCATATCGAGTCATTCGCAATTGGCGGCAATCTTGTGACCGGCATTCGTGGGGCGGATGTGGAGATCGCTCGCTATCGCGCATTGCTGTGCGGTGATTTTGATGTGGTCCTGAACTATGCGGCGCAAATCTGGTCGACCGACCTCGCATTCGACGTGCTCGGCAAGATGAAGGCGGCGAAAGTGCTCGTGCCGTGCGGCTATTCCCGCCTTAAGAATCCCGATTTCAAGCAATATTTCGAAGCCTTACCCGGATATCTCCGCGGATATGACGCTCTTGTCTATCCTGCTGCGAACTATCAGGATCGGCGCTTTGATGAAGCGCACGGATTCGGGGAAAAGGGGAACGTCATCCCGAACGGCGCCGCGGAAGAGGAGTTTTTGGCGCCGGACAATTTCCATATAAAAGAGAAGCTCGGCATCCGGACGAAATATCTCGCGATCTCCGTCTCGAACCACTACCTGGCGAAGGGGCATGATTTCGTGCGGAAGGCGTTCCGGATGATGAAGTATCGGAAGGATACGACCCTGCTCATCGTTGGGGAACGGGTTTCGGGACGTTTGCGGAACCGGATTGGGCACTTCCTTTTGGATTACCTTTGGTGCTGGCTGGCGGGCGTCTTCGGCGGCAATGTGCGGCTTATTTCCGGCAAGGATCGTGCGCTCGTCCTTTCCGCCTACAAGAACGCAGACCTGTTCCTTTTTGGATCGCGCGTGGAATGCGCGCCGCTCGTGATGTACGAATCATTCGCCGGCAAAGCCCTCTTTATCTCCACGGGCGTCGGCAACATTCCCGATTATGCGGAATATGCGAAGATCGTACGGACGCCGGAGGAAATGGCGCAAGCCACGGATCATTATCTGGAAAATGAAGCCGAGCGCCGGGCGCTCATTGAAAAAGCGTTTGCGATGTGGAAGGAGAAGTACACGTGGGCCGTCATTGCGGACGAATACGAAGCATTATTCAAATCGCTATGCCAAAAGTAACCATCATCCTCCCGACTTACAACCGCCGCACGCTGCTTGAGCGTGCAATCGAAAGCGTTCGCGCGCAGTCCTTTGCCGACTTCGAGCTCATTGTCGTGAACGATGCCTCGACGGACGATACGCGAAAATATCTCGATGACCTTGCCCGGCAGGATCCGCGCGTGCATCCGGTCCATAATCAAAAGAACAATTATCCCGATATCTCCGCAAACCTGAACGCCGGCCTGCGGATCGCGCGCGGCGCATACATCGCCCGCCTCGATGACGACGACTACTGGTGCGACGATGATAAGCTGCGGAAGCAGGTTGCCTATCTGGATGCGCATCCCGATTGCATGGTGACGGGCGGGGGGACGATCGTGATCGATGAGCATGATCAGGAACGGTTCCGTTACCAAAAGCCGGAAACCGATGCCGCGATCCGCGCAAAAGCGCTGCTTGCGAATCCATTCACGCATTCCACGGTGATGTTCCGCCGCGATGCGGCGCTCGCCGCCGGCGGATATGGCGATTATAAAAACGCCGAGGACTGGGACCTGTGGCTCCGCATGGGAACGCGCGGCACGTTCTATAACTTTCAGGAATATTTCGTGCGGTATCTGATGACGGAGCAGAGCAAGACATTTCTTTTCAAGCGTTCGCAGTCGCGGGAAATACTGCGCGTGGTGTGGGCGCACCGCAGGGAGTATCCGCATTTTGCAAAGGCGTTCGCCGTCGGAATTGCGCAGTATTGCTACAGCGCCTTGCCGCTCTGGCTCCGGCGCAAGCTGCACAGCCCGCTCTCAAAAATAAAGAGGAACATATAAGAGGAGCGTCCGGCGCTTCGTCCGCTACGCCTCCGCCGGCCGCACGATGCTTTTGATCTCCCGGAGCACCGGTTCCCGCATCGCGATCAACGCTCCCGCGTACACGATGCCGCCGACGATGACGGCGAGCACCACCTCGACGCGCAGCGCCGCTATTATCGCCACTGCGGCGCCCATCACGACGCCCGCCGCGACGGAGCGCGTGAGCCGGGGGACGACCGAGAAGTAGTTGATTTTCTTCATGACGTGCCAGAGGTACCAGTTGGAGACGATCTGCGTGATGAGGGTGCCCACGGCGGAGCCGAGCATGCCGAACGGCGGGATAAGGATGAGGTCGAGCGCGACATTCGTGATTCCCGCGATCGCGGTCGTCACGATGAGGCTTTTCTGGTGATCGTAGGCAAAGATGGCGCCCGAGATAACTGCGGCGGGAAAATCGAAGATGAGGCCGATGAGAAGGACGCTAAGTGTTAAGCCGCCGGAAGCGTATGCCGGGCCGAAGATGAGCCCCATGAGCGGCGTTGCAAGGATCGCCCCGCCGATGCTGAGAGGGATCGCCGCCATGAGAATTACCTTAGTGATGCGTTCCAGCACGGCGCGGAACCGCTCAGGGTCTTTATTGGCAAGTCTTGCGAAAACCGGCATCGTGCTGAACTGCAAAATTGCGGGGACGAGATAGAGCAGCTGGACGATGCGGATCGCGGCGGAATAGATGCCGACCTCCGACGCGCTCCGCATCCAGCTCAGGATGAGCAGGTCCGCGTTCGTGAGGAGCGCGCCCAGGGCGCCCGTGAGGGCGAAGGGCCACGCGGTGCGGAAGATTGATCCGATGAGCGCCGCGGAGAATGAGCCGACAAGGTCTTTGAAGTACCTGCGGATGAGGAACGCCGCGAGCGCGATGCCCAGGATGTCGCCCGCCACATATGCCCATGCGAAGGAGCGCGCGGTGGCGGCCATGCCGAGGAAGATGAATCCGAAGACGAGGATGCCGAAGTTGGTCAGGACGAAGATCGCCGCGTCCCACTCCATCTGCTCCTTCGCGCGCATGACGGACGTGAAGAATTCGCGGAGTGTGTCGAGCGAGAGAATAATCGCGACGATTGGAAGAATCGCTTTAGCTCCGGGGAGGGTCGAGAATATCGGAGCGAAATAGACGATGAAGGCAGCCCCGATAGCTGTGAGGACGGCTTTCAGCGCGAACGTGGTCGAAAAGAGGGTGCGCCGGTGCTCTTCGTCCGCCTTCGCCGTTTCGCGCATCAGCGTCCAGTTGATCCCCGGATCCATGAAAAGCGTGAGGAATCCGGCGAGCGTGATGGCGTACGAGAAGACGCCGTACTCGGCGGTGCCGAGCACGCGCGCGGCGTAGATGATGACGCCGGCCTTCACGAGGCGCCCGCCGAAGTTCGACACGGTGAGCCAGAACGTGTTCTTGGCCACCGTCTGCTTGGTGTTGGTGTTCTTGAACAGGAACCCCTTTATTTTTTTGAGCATGCGGAAAGGCGAAGTGGTATACTTATCCCATACAGGATAGCCGAAAAAACGATACCCGTAAACGAACATGCCGACCCCCAAGCGATCCCCCGCCCGCCGCGCACCGAGGGCCCGGAAGCCGAAAAAGAGGGTGGTCGTGGCCGTTTCCGGCGGATTCGACCCGATCCATATCGGCCATGTGCGGATGTTCGAGGAGGCGAAGGCGCTGGGCGACGAGCTTGTCGTGATCCTCAACAACGACAACTGGCTTGCGGCGAAGAAGGGCTATGCGTTCATGCCGGAGGCGGAACGGAAAGAGGTGATCGAGGCGCTCCGCGCGGTGGACCGCGTGGTGATCACGAAGCATGCGGCGAACGATCCCGACCGGAGCGTCTGCGCGGCGCTCTACGAGGTGCGGCCGGATATCTTCGCGAACGGCGGCGACCGGAAGCTCGACAATATTCCCGAGGTGCCGGTATGCGAGGAGATCGGCTGTACGATGGTCTTCGGCATCGGGCGCGGCGGCAAAGTGCAGTCGAGCTCGTGGCTGCTCGCGAAGCATGCGGAGCGGAACGGCGGGGGGAGCGGTTCGCACAAAGGCGTGCCCCAAAAAAGATTAAAAAATCATTAAAAAGAATTTGACAGAGCGCCATGCGGCGCTACAATGATCGTGTCGTTACGATGGAGGCGCCCTTCTTAAGGTTCCGTCCTTAAGCGGAGTTCTTCTTAAAAGATGCATCCGAAAGGGTGCATTTTTTATTGTTGGTATTCCACCGTTGACCCGAATTCCGTCATAAACCGCATTTTCCCGCCTGCGATTTCGCGCAAAAGACGAGAGCACCCACCTTGATTCGGCGCAATTATCGCTTTCAGCTTGCCGATTGCGTTGAGGTATCCGACAAGGGAATAAAAATCTCCATCTCCAGAAATGATAAGCGCTTTGTTGTAATGGTCCAGCTCGGCCATTGCTTTTACGACGAGGTCGGCGTCAATATTTCCTTTAATTTTTCCGCCGGTACCGAGCGTTATTGGCTTAAATACGAGGATGAAATCAGAGCGCTCCAGTTTTTGATAGAGCGGTTCGTTCGCTCCCACGTAGCCGATAAACAGGTAGGCGCTCGTAATGCCATATTTCTCCCGTAAATACCTCCGGAATTTTCTGTAATCCAAATGCCATCCAAGCGCTCTTATGCCCAGATAAAGATTTTGCCCGTCGATGAATGCATAATTATTCTCCTGTCGCAGCATTCCGCCAGTATGGCACGGCGGGATGAAAAGAATATAAAAACGGGGAACGCGGGGAGATTGCGTGAACCAGCTAGACCGTTTCGAGCGCCATGCGGATTCCGTCCGCGAGCGGAACCTTCGGCTGCCAGCCGAGGATCTTCTTTGCCTTTGCCGCTTTGATCGCGATCTGGTACACCTCGCCCGTGCGGTACGGGGCGAAGATCGGTTCGCCTTCATAGTCGAGCGCCGCCGCGATCGCGTCGAAGATCATGCGGTCCGTCACTTTCTTGCCCCAGCCGAGATTGACGGTCTCGTTCACCCCCTTGCGGAGCGCGATCGTGTTCGCGCGCACGATGTCGTGCACGAACGTGTAGTCGCGCGCTTTCGTCCCGTCGCCGAAGATCGTCGGCCGCGCGCCGGACTTCATGATGCCGCCGAAGATGGCGACGACGCCGGCCTCGCCCTTCGGGTTCTGGCGCGGGCCGTATACGTTCGGATAGCGGAAAATAAGATACCGGAAGCCGTACTGGCGGGCATAGAATTTGATGATCTCCTCGCCAAGAAGCTTGGAGAGGCCGTACGGGGAGAGGGGTACGGTGTCGGCGGATTCGTCGGCGGGGATCTTTTTCGGCTCGCCGTAGATCGCGCCGCCGGTGGAGGAAAAGATGAATTTCCTGTTTTTGCCTTTGCCGTGCCTTCCGAACGCGAGGAGGACGTTCGTCGTGCCGAGCACGTTCACCTGGAGCGTCGGCATCGGATCGCGCAGGGACTTGACCACTTCCGCGATCGCGGCGTGGTGGTTCACCGCCTCCGGCCGCTCTTTTTTTAAGACGCGGTCGACGGCCGCCGCGTCGCGGATGTCGACATTATAGAATTTTGCTTTCGGGTTGACGTTCTTCCTGAAGCCGGTGGAGAGGTCGTCGATGACCGCCACCGTATGCCCTGCGTTTATGTATGCGTCGACAATATGCGATCCGATGAACCCCGCGCCGCCCGTGATGATGATTTTCATATGTTGATGATAGCAGAAATGAATGAGATTAAAAAATCATTAAAAGGAACTTGACTGACAACACGAATCTCTGAAATAATACCAACAAAAGCTTCTTTATTTTGCAGATGAAAGTCAGGAAGGCTTGCTGCGGAATTCTCAAAAAGAATTCTATGAGGGATACGCCGCCCCTCCGTCTGCAAAATAAAGGAGCCGTTCAAAATCTTTTCGTTTCCTGAAGTGGAGAGAAATGATATCTTTCGGTTCGTTTCCTGCGTCGAGAATCGCGATTATCGCTTTGTCCAATTTTTCAAAATATGTTCCCAATAAGAGCGAGCCGGGATATTTATCCTGCTTTGGGTTAAGGATGTTGATCTGGGGTAATCTGGTAATTGTGCGTGCATTCTGAAGAAGGCAGGTGAATTCATCCCAGGAATTTCCTTGGGATAATCTGCTATGGATGAAATGTTTGAGCGACCGTTCCGTGAACTTTGCCGACGTGGAGACCTGGATAGAAAGCGGGTCGGTGATTTTCGTCTTTTGCACACATACACAATATCAGTGCAGGATGAAAAGAATTTAAAAAAGTGAAAATCTCGCAGCCTCTATTCCGGATTCACAAAGATCGATTTGAGCGTCTTGAGGACGATCGCCCAGTCGAGGATGGGGGATCGGTTCTTGAGGTAGTAGATGTCGTACTGCAGCTTTTGGATGACGTCCTCGTCGGTGCGGTCGGCGCGGTGGTTGATCTGCGCCCAGCCGGTGACGCCCGGCTTCACGAAGAGGCGCGCTTCGTAGTACGGGATGCGCGCGCGGAGCTGTTCCACGAATTCGGGGCGTTCGGGGCGCGGACCGACGAAGGAGATGTCGCCGCGGATGATGTTCCAGAGCTGGGGGAGCTCGTCAAGGTGCGACGCGCGGAGGACGCGCCCGATGGGCGTCGTGCGCGCGTCGTTCTTTCCGGCCGCCCATTGCGCGCCGTCCTTTTCCGCGTCCGTCCGCATGCTCCGGAACTTGTAGAGCGTGAAGGGCTTGCCCCGCTGGCCGACGCGCACCTGGCGGTAGATGATGGGCCCGGGAGACGTGAGCCGGACGAGGATGGCGATAAGAAGCTCGATCGGCGAGAGGATGATGCCGATCGCGAGCGCGGAAAGGAACTCGAACGCGCGCTTCAGCGGGTCGTAGAACCGCATCTCGCTGCCGATGTTCTCGAGGAACCACGAATGCTCGATCTCCGTGAGCGGCACCCGGCGCATGATGAGCTCGTAAAAGCTCGCGATGTCCGTCACGAGGACGCCGTGGCCGAAGAGGTCGTACAGCACGGCGACGAGCGCGGGGTCCTGCTTGAGCCCGTTCGCAATGACGATGAGGTTGACGCGCTCCTGCGCCGCGGCCTGCGCGATCTTCTCCGGCGCCGCATACGCCGCTTTCTCGCCGATCTCCGCGCGGATGTCGTACCCGAGCTGCGGGTTCTCGCGGACGGTGCGTTTGACCTCGTCGCCCGCCGCGCCATCGCCCACGAAGAGCACGCGGTTCGGCGCCTCGCCGAACGCCATCGCGCGGTTGAGGAAGCGCCGCCAGAAGATCTCGATGACGGTGAAGATGATGATGAAGATGACGAGGTTCGTCTTCGGCGCGATGCCGAACGCGGGGATGAGGTAGAAGAGCAGCACCGCGACGGCGGCGCTCACGCTGTTCGAGAGGAAGAGCGTCTTCAGGAAGTCGAAGCTGTTGCGGAGGCGGCGGAGGTCGTAGAGCCCCGCGATATAGAACACGGCGATCCAGAGTATGAAGATGATGGTGAACGGGAAGGCGTGGGCGTCGTCGAACTCCTCGAACCAATGCGCGCCGTAGCGGAGGATGAGCGTGATGAAGAGGGCGGCATACAGCGCTGCCGCATCCGCGAGGAAAAAGAGGAATGATTTGAGCCGGTTTCCTGCGCCCATAACTCCATTGTTGTACCATGGTTGCGCCAATTGTGAAAGCATTTGCGGTATAATGAATCCATTGCATGTTTACCACCCAGGCAGCGTCCATTTTTGCGTGGCTGATCGCCTATCGCTATCCCATTGCCTATCCGCTCGGCATCTTCGAGGGACCGATCGTGATGGTCATCTCCGGATTCCTCGTCCATGAGGGATTCTTCGATTTCTGGCCGATCTTCATCGTGCTTTTCTTCGGCGACCTTACGGGCGACATCATGTGGTACTTCGTGGGGCGGCATGGCGGCCGGCCGCTCATCGAAAAATACGGCAAGTGGTTCAACGTCACCGAAGCGAATGTGGAGCGTGCGGAGGAATTCTTCCATGAGCATCAGACGAAGATCCTTTTCATCTCCAAGCTGACGACGGGATTCGGATTCGCGATCGCAACGCTCATCGCCGCAGGCGCGGCGAAGGTGCCGTTCAAGAAATACCTCACCATCAACTTCTTCGGCGAATTCGTCTGGGAAGGGGTGCTCTTCGCCATCGGCTATTTCTTCGGCAACCTGTACGAGATGGTCGGCAGGGGCCTGCGGTGGGGGTTCATCACGGGGATCGTGATCGTGTGCGCGTTCGCGCTCTGGGGATTCGGGGCGGCGATGAAGAAGCGGTTCGGCGCCCCGCCCAAGTTCTGATCGCGCCCCGCTCCGGCCATGGAACATTTTCTTTCCATCATCATCCCGACGTATAACGAGGAGAAAACCATTGAAAAAACGGTGCGGCAATTCGCGCCGCTCCGCGTGCCCCACGAAGTGATCGTTTCCGGCAAGAAAGGGACCGATCGCACGCTCGAGATCGCGCGCACATGCGCGGACAAGGTGGTGGAGATCCCGGAGGGCGAGAAGGGCGGCGTCTCGCCGGCGCGGAACGACGGCGTCGCGGTGGCGGCGGGGGACTTCTTCGTGTTCGTCGATTCCGACACGTACATCGGGGATCCGGACGCCTTTTTCGGCCGCCTGCTCGAGCGGTTCGCCGGGAACCCCCGCGTCGTCGGCATCTCCGTCCGCATCAATGTTTCGCCCGCGGTCGCGACATGGAGCGACCGGGCGGTATCCTTCATGATGAACGCCTGGTTCTTCTTTCTGAACAAATGCCTTGGCGTCGGGATCGCGTCGGGGAAGTTCATCATGGTCCGCGCGGACGCGTTCCGGAAGGCGGACGGGTTCAACGAGCACATGAAGACCGCGGAGGATGTGGACCTGTTCCGGAAATTGCGGAAATTCGGGCTGACGCGCATCGCGTGGGAGCTTGAGGTGCATCACGAAGGGCGCCGATTCCACAAGCTCGGCGCATGGCGCACGTTCTTCCGCTGGATCGTGAACGGCGTGTCGTATTGGATGTTCGGAAGGTCGTCCGACACATGGGAGCCGGTGCGGTGACCCGGGTGGTGATGGTGATAGAATAAAGGCATGCCGATCGCATTCAGCATTGTCGTCCCCGCGTACAACGAAGAGAACTATCTTGGCGATTGCCTCGATGCGGCCCTCCGCGCCGCGGCGGGGCGGAACGACGTCGAGATCATCGTCGTCGACAATAACTCGACCGACCGCACCCGCGCGATCGCCGAGGAGCGGACCGCCCGGCGGTCCGGCGACGGGCCCGCAATGGCGGTGCTCGCAGAGCCCCGCCCCGGCGCGAACCGGACGCGCGAAACGGGGTTCGAGGCGGCGCGCGGGGCGATCGTGGCGTTCATCGACGCCGACACGAAGATGCCGGCGGATTGGATCGCCCGCGTCGAACGCGAGTTCGCGCGCGACCCGAAGCTTGTCTGCGTGAGCGGACCGTTCATCTATTACGATCTTCCGCTCGCGATCCGCGCGTTCGTGCGGACGTTCTATCTCATTGCGCTCGTCGTTTACGGGATCGGACGGGCGCTCTTCCGCCGGACGACGATCGTCCAGGGCGGAAACTATGCCGTGCGGCGGGACGCGTTCGCGCGGATCGGCGGGCAGAACGTCGCGATCGAGTTCTACGGCGACGATACGGACAATGCGGTCCGCCTTTCCCGCGTCGGAACGGTGAAGTTCATGTTCTCGCTCACGATGCCGACGTCCGGACGGCGGCTTGCGAAGGAGGGCGCATTCACGATGGGGCTCCGCTATACGATGAACAACGTCTGGATGGTGGTCTTCCGCCGTCCGTTCACGCGGGGATCGAAGGAGGTGCGGTTCGGCAAGGAAGGGACGGTGTACCGGCCGGCGAACCGGTTCAGGGAGGGCGTGATCGCGACCGTCGCAACGGCCGCATTCCTCGCCGTCGTCGCGGGCATCGTATATCTGCTCTTCCTTGGGGTGCGGGCGCTCGCCGGCTGGTGAGCTCCGGGCGCAGGAATCTTGGGCGGATAACGGCGTGCTTGTCCCTTGCCGCGCGGCGCGGTATCATGAATGAACAACAACGGTCCATTCATAAAAAAGCCATGAGCGAAAAACATCACCAGGGCGAAGAGGAAGCGCGTGACGTCGAGATCGATGTGGGCGAGGTCGAGGTTTCCGTTCCTGCGGAGCCGGAGAAGGCGAAGCGCGACCTGTTCCTGCCGATCAGCATCCTCGTCGCGGCGGTTGTGATCGGCGGCGCGGTCGTATTCGCCGCCTTGTATCACGGCGGTTCCGCGCCCGGTGCCGGAACGGCGGCCAATGCGCCTCAGGCGGCAGGGAATCCTGCGGCGGCCCCTGCGGCTCCCGCGCCCGCGGCGAACACTGCGGTGATGACGCTCGGCCCCCGCGATGCGATCCTCGGCAATCCGAACGCCACGGTGACGATCGTCGAATACGGCGATTATCAGTGCCCGTACTGCGGCATGTTCTTCGATCAGACGGAGCCCCAGATCGTCCAGAACTATGTGAACACCGGCAAAGTGCGGATGGTGTTCCGGGACTTCCCGTTCCTCGGGCCCGAATCGACCGCTGCGGCGAACGCGGCGCAGTGTGCGGAGGACCAGAACAAGCTGTGGCCGTATCATAATGCGCTGTATGCGGCGAAATACGCGGACTTTACGGGCGGGGGCAAGGAGGATGACGGGTTCTTCAGCCGCGCGGAATTCCTGAAGCTCGCACAGCAGGTGGGGCTGAACATGACGCAGTTCACGTCCTGCATCGACAACACGAGCGATGCCTCGATCGTGGCGCAGGAAAAGGCGAATGCCACGGCGGCGGGCGTCAATTCGACCCCGACGTTCTTCGTGAACGGCCAGCAGATCGTCGGCGCCCAGCCGTATTCCGCGTTCCAGCAGGCGCTCGACAGCGCGCTTGCCGGCTAAGGCGCAGGCGCTTGACAGGGCTGGTATAATGGAACTATGGCAATGAAATGGGCAGCGTTCATCGGCGGGCTCGCACTCATCATCTCCCCGTGGGTGCTCGGGTTCTCGGCGATCTCCCTCGCGAAATGGTGCAATGTCCTCGCGGGACTCGCTCTTGCGATCGTGGGCGCGTGGGGGCTTTTCGGGGAATCATCCGTGTTTGCCGTCCCGGAACCGATCGAGGCGCGGGAGCAATCCCCGTCCAAACGAAGGACGGGAGCCAATGGCCAAAACCAACACACAACGTCGAAAAACTATAAATAATAAAAATAAAAAACAAAACCATGGCAAAAGTAACGATCTACACCACGCCGACCTGCGTATACTGCAAGATGGCAAAGGCATTCTTTGCCCAGAACAACGTATCGTATGAGGAGAAGAACGTCGCGACGGACCTTGCGGCGCGGGAGGAGATGGTCAATAAATCCCACCAGCTCGGCGTGCCGGTGATCGACGTCGACAACAGCATTGTCATCGGGTTCGATCAGCGGACGCTCGAGCAGCTGCTCGGGATCGGCGCAAAGGCGGCATAAGAACAGAGGGCATGTACGACCTTATCATCATCGGCGGCGGGCCGGGCGGCGTTGCCGCCGGCGTCTATGCGGCGCGCAAGAAGATCAACGCGGCCGTCATTACGGATTCGTTCGGCGGGCAATCCCTCGTCTCGAACGGGATCGAGAACTGGATCGGCACGAGATCGATCTCGGGGTTCGATCTCGCAAAATCGCTCGAAGACCATCTTCGCGCGCAGACGGGGATCGACATCATCGAAGGGGAACTCGTGACCGGCGTCACAAAGCGCGATGACGGCACGTTCGTGGTCGCGACCCGGGGCGGAAAGACGCTCGAGACGAAGTACGTCCTTCTCGCGTCGGGCTCCCGGCGGCGGCGCCTCGGGGTGCCGGGCGAGAACGAGTTCGACGGCAAGGGCGTGGTGTTCTGCACCACGTGCGATGCGCCTCTTTTCGGCGGCAAGACGGTCGCGGTCGTGGGCGGCGGCAATTCCGCGCTCGAAGGCGTTCTCGATGTCCTGCAATACGCGCCGAAGGTCTATCTTCTGGTGCGCTCGGAGGTTCTGCGCGGGGATCCCGTGACGCAGGAAAAAGTGAAGAGCCATCCGAACGTCGAGGTCATGTGGAACACGGTCGTCACGGAGATCCGCGGCGGCGGGCAGCCCCCGTTCGTGAACGGCATCAAATATAAGAATGTGAAAACGGGCGAGGAAAAGGACCTGGCTCTCGACGGGGTATTCATCGAGATCGGGCTCACGCCGAACTCGGACTTCGTGAAGGACCTTGTGCGGCTCGACGAATACGGGCATGTTGTCGTCGACCATAAGACCCAGCAGACCTCCTGCCCGGGCATCTGGGCGGCAGGGGACGTGAGCGACGTGCTGTACGACCAGAACAATATCTCGGTCGGCGACGCCATCAAGGCGACGCTGAACATCTACGACAAGATTAAAAAAAGTTAAAAAGAAAGTTGACTTTCTTTGGCGAAGAATTACCATCATTATGGGCGTTGACCTGTATGAACTATGGGCCTACTCCGCTTGTTACGAAAGACAGCCGCATTTCGCGGCTGTCTTTCGTTTTCAATCGTTTTAATGGTGTTTTTGTTATGGTGGATAGGCCTGCGGATCCTGGGTCCATAGTTTATATGGTAAAACAACGCCACTAACAAGCGGAGAAGCGGGTTCGAGCACCGTTGGATCCACAGGTTCCGCGGAAGCGCCGCGGCGCTTGACGAAAGATTTTTCGATAGCCTATAATCCCTATTGGCATTCATAGGTCGTGAGTGCTAAAAAGAACTTTCAATAATAACAATGAACATCAAACCATTGTCGGATCACGTGCTGTTGGAGGCGGTCGAGGAGGAGAAGAAGACGGCGGGCGGCATCGTCTTGCCGGAGACGGTCGAGAAAGAGAAGCCCGTGAAGGCGAAGGTCGTTGCGGTGGGGCCGGGCAAGAAGAACGACAGGGGCGAAGTTCAGTCGATGGCGGTGAAGGCCGGCGACACCGTTCTTTTCAAGAAATACGGGCCGGACGAGTTCGAGGTCGACGGGAAGAAATATCTGGTCGGCGACGAGGACGACATCCTCGCGGTGATCGAATAGGGAATACCAATATTCAACCATCAAACATTTTTGAACCATGGCGAAACAGATCAAGTTCAACGAGGAGGCGCGCGCTTCCATCAAAAAGGGCATCGACAAGCTGGCGGACGCGGTCACGGTGACGCTCGGGCCGCGCGGGCGCGCGGTCGTGCTCGAAAAAGGCTACGGCGCCCCGCAGGTGACGTTCGACGGCGTGACCGTCGCAAAGGAGATCGAGCTCGAGGACAAGTGGGAAAACCTCGGCGCGGAGTTCATCAAGCAGGCGGCGGACAAGACGAACGACGGGGCGGGCGACGGCACAACGACGGCGACCGTGCTTGCGCACGCGATGATCGACGAGGGCGAGAAGGTGATCCGCGAGAAGGGGTTCAACGTCATCCAGCTTTCGGAAGAGCTCAAGAAAACGGCGGGCGCGGTGGTCAAAGCCCTTGAGAGCCAGCGCGAGGAGATCCACGACGTGAAGAAGATCAAGGAGGTGGCGACGCTCTCCGCGAAGGACGAAGAGATCGGAGGGCTCATCGCGACGGTGATGGAGAAGATCGGAAAAGAGGGCGTGGTGACCGTCGAGGATTCGAACACGATCGGCAACTCGTACGAGATGGTGGAAGGCATGCAATTCGACCGCGGCTACGTATCGCAGTACATGGTGACGAATCCGGACAAGATGGAGGCCGTGCTCGAGGAGCCGTACGTGCTCGTGACCGACAGGAAGATCTCATCCATCCAGGAGGTCCTTCCGCTGCTCGAGAAGATCGTCG
>JAKAGE010000006.1 GCA_021817655.1 bacterium | reverse complement strand
CTCTGGGGGACGGTACTCGGCCTCTCTGCGTTCGTCTCCGATCCCGACATCCTCATTCTGATGCTCATAGGGGTCGGGATCCTCTCTCACTTCCTGTTCAGATTGTTCAAGGCGAACAAGGGATAGCTGTCGAGCAGCGCGAGGAAAAGGCCGAGCGCGAGGGGGCCCAGCAGGAATCCGATGGGGCCGAAGAACGCAAGGCCACCCAGCACCGCAAACAGCATGAGGAGCGGATGGATCTGCGAACGCCGGCCGACGATCCATGGGCGGAGCCAGCTTTCGACGACCGAGGTCATGACGAGATACCAGACCGCAAGGCCGGCGGCGGCGAACATGTGCCCGCCGAACGCGAGGGCGGCGATGCCCGGCCCCGCGACCAGGAACACGCCGATCCATGGCACGAACGATGCGACCACGGTGACGCCTCCCCAGAGGATCGCGCTCGGCAAACCGAACACGGCGAAACCGATGCCGGTCAAAACCCCATAGACCACGCCGATAAAGAGGGCTCCCCGGACCACCGCGCTCATCACCGCATGCAGGCGGCCCAGGACCTCATCCGTCCGCTCCGCGGGAAGCGGGCTCCACTTCATCACCGCCGCGCGCAGATCGTCGCCGTCCTTCAAGAAATAATAGAGGGCGAAGAACGAGAGAAAGAATGTCGCGAGCACGCCGAGGAACTGCGAGAAGAGCGGACCGACGTCGTTCAGGAGGGCGGCGAGCAGTTGCTGGGCGTATGCGCTCAGGCTGATCTTCGCCGACGGCGCGATCCGTGCGATCAGGGAATGGATCCATGCCGCCGCCGGCATGCCGCCGCCGGCGGCAATGGAACCGTACAGGCCCTGCGCCTCGATGAACACTTCGATGCCAAAAAAGATCACCGGCACAAGAATGAGCGCGATCGCAAGGAGCACGACGATGCCGGCGGCCGCGCCGCCGTTGCCGCGGAGGCGCCGCCGGATCCCTACGAACCACGGCTCAAGGAGCACGGCCAGCGTGACGCCGAGCACGATGGCGTCCAGCTCCGGCAAAAAAACAAGGACCATAAGCACCGCGGCGAAAACAAGGATACCGAAGAAAAAATAGGACTCCGAACGTTCGCTGGGCATGATTCCATTGTATCACAGGGCTTGCAATCAGGACCCGCTGTCAGTATGGTGAAGCCAGCACCATTTTACCCATCGCCCACGAAAGGAGCGGGTATGCAAATAGTCCAACTGTCCGAACGGCCGTTCACCCAATGGACCGCGTTCGACGAAACTCTTCCCGGCCATTCCTGCCAGGAGATCCTCAGCATGAGGATATGGAACGGAAGAGTCCCGATTGCCAGGGAGCGGTACACCGAAGATCGCATCGTCTGCGTTCTTCGGGGATGCATCAGCATCAGCACCGAAACGAAAAAGATAAAGCGTTCATTCCATGCGCCGGGAAGCCAGTTCGTCATCCCCGCACACAGCAATATCCGTTTTTCAGCGGACAGCGAATGCATGACCGTTCATTTTCCTTGGCGGCAGAATATGGGCACCATTGAAACCGCCGCCACATCCAAAAAAGGCAATTTCGCAAAGTGGCTCTTCCGCGGATTCGGCCTTGGCGACCGCGAAGCAGCCATCATCGCATGGGAAAGATCCGGACAAAGCGAGCCGCACGACCACAGCAACGCGGAATTCCAAGGAGTGTTCAGCGGACGGCTCCATCAGCATTTTTGGATGGATGAGTGCCCCGCACGCACCATCCATGACGCCGGAACAGTGGCGCACATTCCTGCGGGAAGAAGGCACGTCGTGCGCGCCCCCGTAGAGGCCGTCAGCATGATGTACTACTATGAAGGGCCCGTTCAAATGAACACGCTCTCTGATTTCGTCCTGGTGGATATTGACTGAACGCCGCCGCACGACCCTCGTCCCCATCGCTCCTGCATGCACGCAGCAGGAGCGTTTTTTTTCATCCCTGCCTGCTATAATCTATCCATATGGCGAAATTCGGCCGAAAAACAAAAAAGCTGCTCGCCATCACCGGCCCCGGGCTCATCACCGGCGCAGCGGACGATGACCCGTCGGGGATCGTCACCTATACCCAGACCGGCGCACAGTTCGGTTACGGCCAGCTGTGGACCGCCGCCTACCTTTTCCCGTTCATGGTCGCGATCCAGGAAGCATGCGCGCGGATCGGCGCGGCGACCGGCAAAGGCATCGCCGCCGTCGTCAAAGAACGGTTCCGCCGCCCCGTGCTCTACGGCGTCCTCGCGCTCGTCGTCATCGCGAACACGGTGAACATCGGCGCCGACCTCGGGGCGATGGGCGCCGTAACCCAGCTCCTCCTCCCCGGAAGCTTCGCGCTCTACACGCTCTTCTTCGCCGCGCTCATTCTCATCCTCGAAATCTTCACGTCGTACCGGACGTATGCGCGCATCCTCAAATGGTTCGCGCTCGCCCTGTTCTCCTACCTTCTGACCGCCGTGCTCGTGACCGAACCGTGGGGCGAGATCCTGCGTGCGACCTTCCTGCCGAACATACAGCTCAACTTCGCATTCCTGTTCATCATCACCGGGGTCATCGGCACGACCATCTCGCCCTACATGTTTTTTTGGGAAGCTTCCGAAGAGGTGGAAGAGGAACATGAAAGGCATCTTATCGGCCGGGACCGCCGCGCGCATCCGACGAAGGCGTTCATGCGGCGGCTTCGCATCGACAATTTCACCGGCATGCTCTCCTCGGAGATCGCCACGTGGTGCATGATCGTCGTCGCCGCGACGGTCCTTCACGGGAACGGCATTACGGACATCGCGACGGCAGCGCAGGCCGCAAAAGCCCTCGAGCCGCTCGTACACTCCTTCCCCTATGCCGGCACCGTCGCCAAACTGCTCTTTGCCATCGGCGTCATCGGCCTCGGCATGCTCGCCGTGCCGGTGCTTTCCGCGTCCGCATCGTACGCGCTCTCCGAAACGCTCAACTGGCGGGAGGGGCTGAACCTCAAGCTCAAGCGGGCGCACGGATTCTACGGCGTGATCACGATCGCCACGCTCCTCGGCCTCATGATCAACTTCGTGGGCATCGACCCGATGAAGGCGCTTGTCTTCACCGCCGTCTTCAATGGCATCGCCGCCGTACCGCTCATCTTCATCATCGCGCGCATCGCAGAGGACAAGGAGGTCATGGGCGAACACCGAAGCGGCTGGCTCTCGCGCATCCTCGTTTGGGCGACCTTCGTCCTCGTGGCAATCGCCGCGATCCTGATGTTCGCGACGCTCTGACCGCCATGCCCGATTGACATGCGTCCCGGCGGGGCGATATAGTCAAATGTGGAATCTATTTACGGGAGGTGATTTTTGGAATCGACTGCAGGTTTCGTCATTGAGGGCGAGAAAGGGAGCTTTCTTGATGCGGGCAACCGCTGGCGGGAGATTCCCGTCAACCAGGCCCATGTCCACACGCCGGAAGCGATCGAGGCGATCCGGGAGGCGTTCCACCATTGCCGGAACAAGCCTCGCTGCATGTACCAGGCACTAAGGACGACTGACGGGGTCACCCTTCTCCTCAGCCATACGGCCATCTCGTTCTATGTTGCCGTGTCGGGCAGCGGCCAGTGCCTTGTCGGCGATTGCGAGCAACTTATCGTCTAGGTCTAGTTTGATCTCCTGACACCCTTACGGTCCGGGCCGGAGAGCATCTCGCTCTCCGGCCCTTCTTTTCATCAATGCGGTATCATAACACTATGAGAAAGGTCTTCGGTGCGCTTGCCGCCGTGTTCGGATTCCTGGGACTCGCGACGCTCGTCCTGTTCTTTACGATGGCGCCGTCCCCTTCGTTCCCGACGCTCTCGCTCCGGGGATTTTCTTTCCCCGGGGCGGGAAATCTGACCGCTGACATCGCCGCGAACCTCGGTGCCGCGCCGGCGGGGCCGTTTCCCGCGGCGGGAAAACAGGCGGCGATCGTCGCCGTGGGGTTTCCCGCAGTGCCGCCTGCCACGCCCGCAGCGGGAGCGGTCGCTTCCAAAACAACGCCCGCGCCGGGCACGATCGTAGAAGCTCCGCGCCCGACCGTGAGCGCGCCGGGCGGAAAAAACCCGCAGGGCTCCGTGCCGGCGGCGATCCCATCTTCAACAACGGCATCGGACACCCAGACAGCACCGCCCCCCGAACTCCCGGTCGCAAGCGCCACGATCACCGTCGCGCCCGCCGCGACTGCTGCGCCGCCGCTCCCGGCACCGGCGACGCAGCACTATGCCGGGCAGCCGTCGACCGCCGCTGCCGCACTGCCGCTCCCGTTCCGCGAACAGGACTTCGCGGGCGATGCCCGATGGCAGGCGACATGGGGGAAAGTCGGCATCGCCGGAAGCGCTCTTGAGCTTTCCGCCAATGCGAACAGCTTCGGCGGGACCGCATATTTGGACGCTCCCGGAGCGATGGCATGGACCGATTATTCGATGAACGCGGCGGTCACGCTCCGTAGCGGAACCGTTTTTTCCCTCATGGCCGATTACGCGGATGCGAGCGACTACGTGGCCTGCGAATACACCGCGGACGCCGCACGCGGGACGATCGCCATGCAGCTTGCGCAATACATAAAAGGATATCGGATCCCGCTCGCATCGCCGGCCATGGTCCCATGGAGCGGAAGCGGAACAACGGCACTCTCGGCATCGATCGCCGTCAACGGCATCTACGGCACCTGCGGCCTGAACGGCGTAACGGCAACGAACGAAGGAATGGGTCCGGGGCGAACGCCGATGAACCCTCACGGCGGAGGGACGATCGGCTTCGGCGTGAACGACCCGCGGCCCGGAACAAGCGCGATCACGATCGCGGCGCTTGCCGTCGCCGCGCAATGACGTTCCGCCGGAACGCCCGAGCGGAACCCGGAGCTAGGGCGAAACGCGCGAACGCAGGACCGGTCCGATCGCGACAAGGACGGCGACCGACTTCATCATAGGGGCCAGCGATATCCCGGAAAGTAATCGCGCTTGAGGCGCGCATCAGGAATGCCCATGCCCCGCATCATCTTCTCGAAGGACTCCACCATCGGTTCGGGACCGGAAATATAGAAGATCGGCCTCGCAAGATCAGGTGCCGCCTCCCGGATCGCCGCCTCGTCGATCGTTTCGGGATCGACGACGTACCGAATCCGGAAATTCTTGTGACGCACGGCAAGCGCCTCAAGCTCTTCCTTGAAGACAAAATCCTTCGTGCGATTCGCGTAGAGGAGCGTCGCATTGATATCCGCGCCGCCATGATCGAGATCCAAAAGGATGGACCGGTACGGCGTAATGCCGATGCCGCCGGCGATGAACACGAATTCCGCATTCGGGTCGTCAACGACGAAATCGCCTTCGAGGCCGTCGGCGTCGATCGTCGCCCCGATCGCAAGCGCATCGAGCGCCGCCTTGAACGTCGACCGCCGTTCGACGAGCCGGGTCGTAAGCATGACCTGCCCCTCGAACGGGGCCGAAGAGACCGTGAACCAGCGCTCGATGCCGCGATCGTCCGGGTTTTCCCGAGAGAGAATGTAATGCAAAAATTGCCCGGCGCGCCATGTAAATCCGGGCTGGTCCGCCCGGAAAATGAATGAGGCCGCATCGCCCGCCTCGCTATGCCTGCCGATGAGAGTGAGGATCATGGAACGCCGAATTGGGCATCATTATTTATAGTACGTAAGCGTCGCCACATTATGCGACGTCAGGCGTCCAAAACTGTCTTTTTCATAAACCTGCTGCGTATTGATCAGAATCATGGTATATCCCAGTACGTTCGCCGTATCTCCGGTGGTGAGCGTGGTGAGCGAGACATTCGCGCTTTTCCCCGTGGCGTGATCCGTCACGGTCATATCAATGCCGCCAAGATAGACCAGTTTCGGGTGCGTTGTTAAAAATCCCCCAAATGATTGTCAGAAAGAACGCTCCCCAATTCCATCGCTTGAGCGGAGCTGACGGAGGCGGGCCGTTTTCGACCGGATCCATATTTTCATTCTACCATTTAAGTTTTCCATTCCACCCAACCCCCCTGTTTTAAGATTGCTAATTTCGATGGTGGCAAACTTAACTCTACACGATAAAACGCTAGTAATTACTTGGAGAAAACACTTTCAAGTGGTCGCAAATCGACCAAAATTAAATTCAAGTGGAGCTGAGCCGGACAGGTGGCAAACTCTGGTAAACGATTTATATATTCAGATAAAACTAATGGCGGTAATGGCCTAATGACGGATGCACAGGGTCGGATTTAGTTTAAACCGTATTCCAAAGCCTTTTGAAAACTTGCCGAGTATTCTCCGCCATCACACGATCATAGATCTCGATCAAATAGTGTGGCCGTTCGTGCGTCATGATAAAAAGAATATAATCCCCAACGACAACGTGCGTCGCCGTAAACTCCGTGTTATTTTCCAAATACTTAATATGCCTCTGGCCGGAGTACTCTTTCCAAGCCATCACTTTGGTTTCGATATCTTTTTTATTTGTGAAGAGATTGAGCTTAATCGTGCTCGGGAATGTCGTCCAGAAATAGTCGGCCCAATCTTGATAATGCTCCAATAAAGTATCGTCTTGAAATCCCCACCATGCTTTGTCTCCCGCAAGCGCGCTCTTCGCCCAAATAGGAGACTCCTGTTTTAAGAAATCACGCAATTGTGGCTCATCAATAAAACGAATACGAGGAATTGAATACTTCCCTTCTTTAGGCACTTCCCTTAAGGCGCTAATAACTTCCGGCAACCGATGTTTGAGTTCTGCAAGTTTGTTCTCCTCTTGCTTCGCAAGATTATTGAGAGATTCCTCCCCAAGCGCCACGAGATATTTCGGCGAACCAGCGATATCTTCCGCTACCAAGCCCTTCTTTACCAACTCTTTCGCAACGCTATAGACCGTCGGGCGGTTGATCGACGTAAGTGCCGCAATGCGCGAAGGCAATATCTTCTGATGTTGAAGAATACATAGATAAACCGATGCCTCCTTGTCGGATAACCCGATTTTCTTTAATTGATCCTCAATCATGCCTCAACCCTAGCAAATATTGTTTTTGTTGTCAATATATTATCAACAGCATTTTATATGATATTTATTAAGCTAATATGGCTTTAATGGTCTATAATAGTCTATTTCATTTTGACAGATTGACTATCGAAAACTAAAATGTCGGTAGAAAGCTCAATTGCCTCTTTGAGACGAGCGAACTTCCTTAAAAACTTGAGAGGAGAAAAGCCGTGGAAAAGAAAACTTTAGCCGTCGCGCTCCCAGCCCCATGCCCTCTGGCTTGCGCATTCTGCCGCACGCCTGAACACGGCGCCGGCGACCTCCAAAAGGTCGTCCAAGCTGTGAGCGCCCACCTTGCCACCGGACAATATGGCGAGATCTATCTGACAAGCAACGGAGAAACTGGCTTGTCGCCAATCTTCCATGAAGTGGTAGAGCTTGCGAAGGAGAATGGAGTTCCCATTTCCGTCCTTTGCGCAACCGACAATTCGATCGTTCCAGGTCTCGTGCGGGCTGAAATCAGCCTTAACAAGTACACTTCCACGCTGGCCGAAAAAGCGATTGCCAAAGCAAAATCACTTGGCATCCCCGTCGTTATTTCTATGGTCGACACCGGCATTGAGTCCATCGACCCAGAAAAGGTGACCGCAAAGCACGGCACGGCCGGAGCACTGATCCGCGCACTTCAACCTGAAGGACGATCCAACCAAGGCAAAGGCATTACACGGTTCTTTAAGAAGCCGGATGCGATGATCGGAATGTTCCCTTGCGCCGCATACGCGGAGCTAAAGAAGTTCAAGGAACTTCCCGTCGTCGACTGTATCGGCTCAAGCGGTACACTGGTCCCGCTTTTGGGATCAGCCTGATCTCTCAATCACAAATCATGCCCGAGAAGAAACTTCCTCGGGCATTTCTTTTGTTAAAAGTTTTCCCTTCCGCTCAACTCCCCTGTTTTTGCAAAATTCGGCGAACTCAAAGAGCTCAATATCCATAGGAATATCGAGCTATTTTGGTTCGACTTTTCCGGTCAAGTGGACATGGTTGAAAATAGTTGGAACCAGCTGGAATCATGGATTTTGGAGTGGGGCGAGGTGCTACGGGATAGAAAAATGGCGAGGAATCGTTGAAGAATCCTCGCCACTGGATACACATGGTGGAGATTGAACTCTTGATCAGTATTGAATCTTTACGGCTATCGCGTTTCCAACTCCCGTCGAAGCCGATTGCTCCACCTGAATGAGGCGGCTCCCTTTAAGAAACACCGTCCAAGAATTCGGTCCGTGCGTCATGGCATTGTCATTGCACTGGGTCCACCCATTGCTCTCCAGTGCGGAAACGATTTCTTTATATGGGGTAGTGATATCGCCATCGGAAGGATACGCAATCATGGTGAATACATATCCTTGGGGCATAGTCCCCGTGTTGCCGTCGGAACAAGCAAGACCGGTAGTATTTTGGTCCTGGTAGGTTATATTGCTCCAGTCCGCAAATCCTTTCAAAAGTTGATACTCTGCGGGTGGCTGTTGCGCCTGCGGTGCGACGAACGCAAAGGAGGAGATCATCTCGGCGCCAATCGTCTTCATCTGATCTTCAAAAGATTGATTACCCGAGAGCGTCGCCAAGTATTGGACATTGTCCTTCATAAAATAGAGCCACGCGCTGATCGAGCTGCTTGCCTGGAGGTTCGGCCCTGCCGAAAGTGGCGGGAAAAGTCCCACCACGGCCTGCCCGGGAACGCCCCCTATCGTTATGGTCGAGCTCGATAAGATCGTCTCGCCATATTTTGTGTAATCGGGAATAGACAGCGGATGCGGGCTACCCGAAGGCGCCACCTGTATCTGAAGTCTGATCATCCCATTTTCATTACAACCCGTGCTTGTACTGAAGTTGCAGGAATCTATCTCCAAGGATCGTTCATTTCCATTCGGCTGCTCAATCCACGTCGATGGCACATTGAAATGGAACCCGTACACGCTGTCGGTAGGATCAACCCAAGTAAATGCTTTATATGCGATTCCTGAAGAAGTGGCGTCACCTTGAGCATTGCTTCCCGTTGAGGGCTGCACTATTTGAGGCTTGCGCGTGAAGTAATACCAAGCTCCCCCAACAATGATGGCAATGACCACCACCGCAAGAATGATGATCGCGGCAGATCCTCTTCGACCTCTTTTCATGCTTTTATTCTATCACAATTAAAAAAGTTCTAAAACGCAAACATCTATGCTCCAATAGCATAGATTTTATATGGCCTAAATTAGTTGTGGAAGCGGGCGGAATCGAACCGCCGTGTAAAGACAATGACAATGGGCCGTCTACGAGCGTAGGATAGCGAATGCTAAGCGAATGATCCTGTTTCTTGCGCCGCGCTTAGGATCGTCCGCGCGATGCAAAGTCCCCTATATAAGACCGGTGACGGCTCCGGGGACGGAAGCCGGCCGATCCTTACGCGTCCGCGTTAAGCGAAGGCGAAAGCTGGAACTCGGTTGGAGTTGGCAGTTGTAGTTTTGCAACGATAACGACGCTGCGAACGGCTCGCAAACCCACGTATTGTCTTTATCGAAGCCAGTGCGCTCCCGATAAAACCACCCATAATATACCACATTCCCCTGAGAAATAAAAGAGGCATTCTTTTTCGATCTTCGTTTCCGAACGGGGCCCGATCCCAAAAGGAATGCCTTTTTATTTCTCCTCCGTCACCTTCTGCACGTTCGCGCGCCTGAGCAATTCCGCTTGGAGCCATTCGGCGAGGTCCTTGTCGAGCGCCGGAAGCTGACCCTCGGATTCGTCTCCGTCCTTGCGCTCATCTTCCCGCCCGGCGGTCAGGATATCGAGGCGCGAAAGCCCGAGCATTTGGAATGTGAGATCCCGATGAAGGTCGACGTCCTGGATCTGCCGGTACGGGATCGCCACCTCTTCTTTGTCGATGATGCCCCGCTTGATCTTCAGCGAATCATCGCCGAGGCAGTATTTATAGTTGGCGTAGATGAGCCACGCGACAAGGAATGAGACCCCGAAGACGATGAGGAATATCGCCCACGCGGCCCATGCGGCAAGCATTGCCACTCCCGAGAGGTCCCCCATCGGCGTCTTCGCGAGCGACGATTGCCCTGCGACGGTCGTGAGCCCCACTGCAAGAATGAGAATGACGAACGCCGCATTCATGCGCTCGAGCAAGAATATCCAAAACGTCTTTTTCCCCATCCGATGATAGACCTCCTGGGGCACGCCGGGATGAGTGATCGGTCCTTCGTCCATTTTGATTATTTTACCATACCTGATATGATAGAAACGTCAGCACGGTGTGAATTTCGCGGCATTATCATCCACTCCCATCGTCAAGCCACGCATCAACAACCAGATAACCGCGCCGGAGCTCCGGGTCATCGGAGAGCAGGGCGAAAACCTCGGCGTCATGTCGCGCGACGAGGCGATCAAGCTCGCCCGCCCGGACGCAGGCATCGATCTCATCGAGATTTCCGCCCAGGCGAAGCCGCCGGTCGCCCGGCTGATGAGTTACGACAAATTCCGCTACGACGAGGAAAAGCGCATCAAAAAGGAGCGGCTCGCACAGAAGAGCGCCGCAATGAAAGCCGTGCAGATCACGGCGAAGGCGGCTCACAACGACCTGATGGTGAAGGTGCGCCAGGTGGAGAAGTTCTTCGCCCAGGGACACCCGGTGGAAGTGGTGATGCGCCTGCGCGGGCGCGAGAAACGCAACAAGGATTGGGCAATGGAAAAGCTCCTTGAATTCCTCAGGCTCATTCCGGTGGAATACAAGAAACTCAACGAACCCCGCTTCCTCGGCAACGGTCCCGCTGTCCAGATCGCCAAAAAATAGCGCTTGCTTTTTCAAGAAGCGGATGGTACTATTCCTTTCATTGAGCCACGGGCTCATTTTTAACGGATTTCGCTACCGACGGAAATGGCATCCAAAAGCCTCACAAAACGCATCAGGATCACGCGCAACGGAAAGATCGTCCGCCGACGGATGGGGGCGAGCCATTTTCGCACCCGTAAAGCCACCAAAATGAACCGCGACGTGCGCAACACGCGCGGGCTCGATATGTCCCTCAAGACATTAAAAAACTATTGATCCGATTTTTGAACCACTGCCATGCCGAGGGTAAAACGGGGAACCATTGCCAATAAGCGCCGCAAGAACGTCCTGAAGAACACGAAGGGCTATCGTTGGGGGCGCAAGTCGAAAGAGCGCGCGGCAAAGGAAGCATTGCTCCACGCGTGGACGCATGCATTCCGGGGGCGCAAAGAAAAGAAGCGCACGTTCCGCCAGCTCTGGAACGTCCGGATCAACGCCGGCGTGCGGGAGGAAGGGCTGAGCTACAGCACGTTCATCGCGGGCCTCAAGAAAGCGGGCATCAAGCTCGATCGAAAGATCCTCGCCGACCTTGCCGCCAACGAGCCGACCGCTTTCAAAAAAGTGGTCGCGACCGCCCGCGGAGGGAAATAACGGCGCCGCACATCCATAAAGAAAGGCCCGGTTTATTGACCGGGCCTTTTATTTGCCGACTCCTTCAGCTCACGACGGAACGCGCCGCAATCGTTTACTGCGGGGCGATGGAAAAAACACGGACCCTATCGTTCCTTGCCCGTCGGCGACTCCTTCGTCGCGGCATGAGGGCCGTGTCCGGAAGCGGATGAAGGGCGCGCGGGCGCGCCGCCCGCGATCGGTTTTGCCGCCGGCCGCCGTGGATGCGGCTTCAGATAATCGCTCGCCTGCTTAAGCACTTTGCGGGTATCGCCGTACTTTTTTCCGATGACGTTCAATGCGTCATGATAAAGGAACCATCCGTAACCGCTGTGTTCGCGCGGCTCGATGCGGATTTCCGCCTTGTGCGTCTCCGCAAGAAAGAGGATCACCGTGTCATAGATCCCCTGGTTCCCGATCTTGAAATAGAAGCGTTCATATGCCCGGAAGTTCGGGAGGATGCGGAGCTCGCTCTTTTTGATGCCGGTCTCTTCCTCAAGCTCGCGGAGCGCCGTGTCGATGCTCCGCTCCCCGGGCTTGAAGTGCCCCTTGGGAAAATTCCAGTAGTTGCCGCGGCGGTAGAGCAGAAGATATTTTATCCCATCCGATGTCTTGCGATAGACGACGAATCCCGCCACGACCTGCTTTTTGGTCGGGATACGGGTCGATTCGTCGGGGGTGCGGTTAGGCGCCATGGAGACATTCTACCACAGCCCGCAGCGTCTTTGTATGCCACGCCGCACTTTACGTACAATTATTTTTTAGATATAATATCCTGAGAGGTGGCGCAATGTGGGCGAGTGCGGTTTTGATCATTTTTGCGGGATGCGCGGGATTCACTCTTCTGATAAGAAACTGGATCCGTCCATCCGACGTGCAGCTTCGTCTTTCCCGAGAAGAAGATCTCCGGGTCTGTTCCGCAAAGAACGGGAATCTCATCATCTGGGGAAAAACTATCCGTTGCGAGTACATCCAAAACGCGGACAATACCGAGCAGTTCATTTTCAAAGCCGGCGGCAGGAAGGGAAAGATCGTCGTGGACTATGATGCGGATGGACGGCTCGCCGTCTGGCAGAATGGGGCCACGATAAATGGCGGGTATTTCAACCGACAAAATGGACCGCGGATAAACATGGATATCTGGCTGTTCGAAAGCGTCCGAGGAACCATTTTGAACGCGATCGAAACAGCCCGCACCAACGAGGCTCGCCCGCACGCGTGAGCCTCGTTTTTATTCTTTGAGGGATCCGCGCATCGTTTCGAGCGGCCAGGCATTCACGATATCCGTGCGCGCGGCCCAGCCGCGGCGCGCTTGTGCGATGCCCCATTCAAGCACGCTAAAATGCGCCGCCGCATGGGCGTCGGAATCGATGCTCATTTTTACCCCCGCCTCCACGCATTTGCGAATATACTCGTCCTTAAGGTCGCTCCGCTCGGGGAGTGCGTCGATCTCGAGGATCGTGCCGGTGCGCTTCGCGGCTTTGATGATCTCGTCAATATCCACATCATACGGCGCGCGGCGGTTGATGAGCCGTCCGGTCGGATGGAACAGGATGTCCACGTGCGGATTGCTCATCGCGCGGACGATGCGCGCGGTCTGTTCGGCGCGGGGGAGGCCGAAGAACGAATGCACGGATACGCCAACGACGTCAAGCTTCGCGAGCGTTCCGTCGTCGAGGTCGAGCGAACCGTCCTTCAGGATATCGCATTCGGTGCCTTTCAGTATGGTTATCGCGCCGCGCATTCTTTTATTGACCGCATCAATCTCCTTCCACTGTTCGCGGATGCGCCGCTCGTCGAGCCCGTGGGCCATTGCAAGCCGTTTCGTATGGTCCGTGATCACGATATACCCGAGCCCGCGGGCGGCGGCGGCCTTCGCCATCGCCTCGATCGAATCCGCGCCGTCCGTCCAGTTCGTCTGCACCTGAAGATCCCCCCGAAGATCGCCGTAGCCGATGATCTTCGGCACGCCGGGCTTTTTGCCGGCAAACTCCCGTGCCGCGGCCTCCACCTCGCCGGTATTCTCCCGAAGCTCCGGCTCGACATAGCTCATGCGAAGCGCGCGATAGACATCCTCTTCCGTGCGGCCCGCGACGCGCGCACCTTCCTGCGCCGCGCCCTTCTTTGCGGAACCCGGCGCGATCTTGAAAAGGCCGTATTCGTTGAGCGTGAGCCCCAGCGACTGCGCGCGCCGCCGGATGGCGACATTATGATCCTTCGATCCCGTAAAATAGACGAGCGCCGCCCCGTATGATCCGGCGTCCACCACGCGAAGATCGACGTTCAGCCCGGGCCGCACTTTGATGGACGACTTCGTCGCGCCGTGGGCGATGACCGCCATGATGCCCGGCGTCTCCTTGACGAAACGGTCCATAACAAGCTCCGGCTTCGCGGAAACCGCAAGGATATCGAGGTCCCCGATCGTGTCGCGGCGGCGGCGCATCGATCCCGCAACGACGACCTTCGTGACGCCCGCCACCTTCCGCAGCCGCTCCTCGATATCGCGGGTCTGCGCCATCATTGCCCCGGCAATGAACCGTTCCCCTGCGCCGCGCGCGAACGCGATCCCCTTCAGGATCTTCTCTTCGCTCTTCGCGCCGAATCCTTCGAGCCGCGCGATCTTCCCGGCCTTCGCCGCCGCCGCGAGCGTCTTCAGGTCCTTTACGCCAAGCTCCTGGTACAGTTTCTGGATCGATTTCGGCCCGAGCCCTTCCACGCGCGCAAGTTCGTCGAGCCGCACCGGGGTCGCTTTTTTGAGCTCATCGTAATACGCAAGCGTTCCGGTCGTGACGAGCTCTTCGATATGCTCGGCGATCGACTGCCCGACGCCGGGAATCTCTTTCAGGGCCTTGATGCCGCCGCGGGCGTAGATGTCCCCCACCTCCTCCTCGAGCGCGCCCACCGCCTCCGCAACCTTGGCGTATGCCCGCGGCTTGAACTGCACATGCTGCATCGCCAAATATTCGCCGATCTGCCCGAGAATATCGGCAACAGCCGCGTTCGTGATCTTTTCCTTGATCTCTTTTCCCTTGGTCATGCGCTCCGCATCACGCCTTATGCCACCGCCTCCCCCGGTTTCTTCTCGCTTTCTTTCTCCGCCACCGTAATGGTCTTGATTGTCGGACGGGGAAGCACGAGGTCGGGCACCGCCATCAGGATGAATGCGGCAATGAACGCGAGCAATCCGGCCGATACGAACACCGCGTTATACCCGAGCGTGGCCGCGATCATGCCGCCGAGGAATCCGGTGATGCCGGCGCCCACGCCGCCCACCGCCGAATCAAGAGACCAGTCGAGAGAGATGCTGTCCTTATCGAGATGGCGCGAAAAGATCGCCGGCCATGAGGCATAATACAGCGCGAACGCGATGGCATGGATCGCATGGATGAGATAAAGCTCCCAGACCTGCCTGACCCATACCATAGCCATGGCGGAGATGCCGACGAGCAGCAATCCGCCAACAAGGGCCATGAAGTCGTCGCGCTCGCCGGGCGTACGGTCGATGAAATTCGCGATAGGGATCTGGAGCACCGAGCGGAGGATCCAGTAGATCGCCGCCGCAATGCCGACCACCATGAGCGTTCCGCCGGCGATCCGCTGGATGATGAACACGGAAAACACGGGATCGATGAGTCCCCAGCCGGCAAGCAAAAAGAAATCGGAGATGACGAAATATTTCACCAGCCGCCCGACCTTCACATTGATGTTGACCTTGATCCTCATTGTTTCGCGAAATCAAACCCCTCATCCTTTATTGTACATATCACGCGATCGCCCTTCGCGATCGCCTTCGCGAGGAGCGCCTCGGAGAGCGGCGCGCGGACGCGTTCGTCGATCACGCGCCGCAGCGGACGCGCGCCGAACTGCGGGTCGTAGCCGAGCTTTGCAATGCGGGCGATCGCCTCGTCGCTGAACGAAAGCGTGATCCCCTGGGCTTTCACCGCCGCAACAAGCTCCCTGAGGTTGATCGCGACGATCTTCGCAAGCTCCTGCGGCGCAAGATCGCGGAACACGACGATCTTCGAAAAACGGTTCAGGAGCTCCGGCTTGAATATGTCCGTCAGCTTCGCCTTGAGATACTCGGCGACGCCCGCCACCGATTCGCCCTTTGCCAGCGCGTCGTTCAGGATCTCGGAATGCGCATTCGATGTCGCAATGATGATGGTGTTCGTGAAGTCCACGGTGCGCCCGAGGTTGTCCGTAAGGCGCCCGTCATCGAGCATCTGAAGAAAGAGGTTCAAAATGTCCGGAAACGCTTTCTCGAACTCGTCGAGAAGGATGAGCGCATACGGGTGCTCCATCACCGCATCGGTGAGCGCTCCCCGCGTCGCCCCGTCCGGAGATCCGATAAAGCGGGAAACGCTCGCCTTGTCCTGATATTCCGTCATGTCGAACCGGACCATCATCTTCTCCGAACCGAACTGGATCGCGGCGAGCGCCTTTGCAAGCTCGGTCTTTCCGACCCCCGTCGGCCCCACGAAGAGGAAGCTCGCAATCGGACCGCCTCTGCGGGAAAGGCCGCTCCGGTATTCGCGGAGCGCCTGCGCAACGGCTTTCACCGCCTCATCCTGCCCCACGAGCCGCTCGTGAATGAGCGCCTCCATATTGAGCAGCTTCGCGGCCTCATCCCCTTCCGCCTCATGCATCGGGACGTTCACCTTCTCTTCCGCGACGGCGGTCACCCGTTCCGGCGTCACCGTCCGCTCGCCCCGCCGCTCCGCATCCACGATCGCGCTCTTCAAAAGCTCCTCCGCGCTCGACGGCAGGAATTTCCCGTGGAAATATTTTTTGGCGAGCACGACCGCGCGCTTGATCGCCCCGAAGCTCACCGCGACGTTCGTTTCGCGCTCCAGGAGGAAGCTCTCGTAGGTCAGCACTTTTTCCGCGTCCGCCTCGCTGATCTCCGCCACCGGAATCGTCTCGAACGCGCCGACGAAATCGCTCCGCGGCTCGACCAGCTGCTTGAACTCCTTCGGATAGGTCGATCCGACGACCGGGAATTCGTTCGCCATGATGATGGGCATCAGCGCATCCGCCGCGGAAAGGTATGCCGTTCCGGAAGTGCGCACCAGGTTGTGGATGTCCGGAATGTAGAGAATGACATTATCCGCCATCTCGATCTCCTCGACGATCGTCTTCAGCCGCGCCTCGAGCTCCGCCGGCGGCGCGCCGGCGGCGAGATTCTGGAGCTGGAGCATCACGAGCCGCCGGTCAAACAGCCCCGCCGGAACGTCGTCTTTTACGAGCGCGAACGCGAGATGCCGGACGATCGCCTCCTTGCCGATCCCCGCTTCGCCGATGAGCATCGCGTTCGGATTCATCGGCCGCGCGAGCGTCTCAACGAGACGCTCGTACTCCGCGTCATGCCCGACCATGAATCCCGCAGCACGGTCGCGCGCGAGGTCGGTGAGGTCGATGCCGTACTTGTCGAGCAGCGGCGTCGGCCGGGATGTCCATGCGCGATTCATGATCCGATGCCGAATGACGCGCCGCCCTTCCGGCATGAATCCGCCGAGCACCCGCGGAATGCGTCCGAAGAGGCCGCGCCGCCGGGCGAGCGCGCTGAAAATGAGCGCGCGCTCGAGATCGCCCTCCTCGATATTGAAAAGGGCGAAGAGGCGACCGAGCGCCTCGTCGTCCATTTTCGTAAGTCCGGAGAACAGGTCTGCCGGCGTTATGAAATCGTGGCCCGCGCCGACCGCAGCGGCGAACGCCGCCGGCGCAAGCATCGCCATCCTTGAAGGAATGTCATCGCGCACCTGCGGCGCCTCCGCAATGAGCGCATCGAGCTTCGCCTTGAACTCGTCCGGCTTCACGTCAAGGCGGCGCAGGCCGTCCGCCACCTCCGGCAGTTCGACGAGCCGGCGCGCAAGCATGAGAAAGAACCCCTTCCGCCCGAGCGCGCTCCGGTCCGCCGCCCGCTCGATCACTCCTTCCGCCGCCGCGCTCACTGTCGCCGCAAGATTCGCCGTTCCGGTTTCCGGCAGTTCGGAGATCGGCAGGTCGCCCTGGCCGTAATGGACCGTGAGGTCGATCGCGGCAAGGACGAGCAGCACGCCGAGCCAGAACACCGGCCGGATGTCGTAAGACATGAGGAACGTGAGCGCCGCGGCGATGAGGACGAAGTATGCCGTGTACTTCACGATCCGGGCGAGGAGGCGCCCCGCGATCGTCATGCGCAGGCGCGGATCATCGTAGCGAAAATGCAGATCAGTGGCTGGTGATGGCATAGAAAATGATGATTGCAGGAATCGCAAGCCAGACGATGTAAGCCGCCGCAAACAGCGCCGCGAGGAAAAGATACGCTACGGAGCCGATGGCGATCCGGAGCGTACGGAAAATGACGCCCATGATGCGGCCCACGATGGAATAGTCCTTATAGAGCGGCTCAAAGAAATGGCGCAGCGTGATTGCGACCGCGAGCGTCTGATCGGCGCGCGTCATCGTGGCCATGAATCGGCGCCCGATCGCCCGCGATCCGTCGACGTACCAATGGTGGAAGAAATTATAGATACGGAAGAAGAACCGCCGGACAATATAGACAAGCGAGATATCCGAAAAACTCATGCTCTAATGATACCACTAAAAAAGGCCTGTCTGCTCGGGCGTTTCGGAAGCATGGCCGCCGGACGCTCTTCGGGATCCGGCGCGCGCCCCTTTGGAAGGTTCCGCCTTCGCCGGCGGCAGATGCGGATCGAACGCCGGCGGCAACTCCGCCGCGATCCGCCCCGCAAGCACGTCCGGGATCTTCTTGAAATCCTCACGGAGCGTGTTCATCATCTGCGTCGAACGGAGCGCGGCGGCAGGATGATAGACGGGATAAATTGCGCGCCCGCCGATCGTGAGGGGCCGGCCGTGATCGCGCGTCATCTTCGCATACGGCAGAAAATAGTTCATCGAGAAGCGGCCGAGCGTGACGATGAGCGGCGGATCGATCACGGCGATCTGCCGCGCAAGGTACGGCGCGTACGCCTCGATCTCCGCCGGGAGCGGATCGCGATTCTCCGGCGGCCGGCGCTTCACGATGTTCGTGATATAGACCTCCTCCCGCTTCCAGCCGAGCCCGCGGATCATGTCGTCGAGCAGCCGGCCGCCGCGGCCGACGAACGGCCGCTTCAGCCGGTCTTCGTTCGCGCCCGGCGCCTCGCCGATGAACATCACCCTGCAATCCGGGACGCCTTCTCCGAAGACGAGATTCGCCGCACCCGTAAGCGGCAGCGCCGTATCCGCGGCCATTTCCGCCTCGATCTCCGCGAGTGCCGCGCGCTTGTCCATAGGGAAATTATACCTCAGCCGCTGGCACAAAGGCGCCCGCGCACCCGAGTTCAGTGGCCGCCCCCCGAATCGCCACTCCCGCTTCCGCCCGTTCCGCGGCCGTCCTCTTGGAGCGGCTGATATCCTTGTGGCTGCTCGGATGACGGCTGCTGCCGGCCTTGCTGCACTGTTGTTGTGGCCGCGCCGCTCCCGTTCTTCGCGCACCACCGGTTGAATTCCGCAAATGCCCCCGGATGCGCGGTGAGGCCCTCTTCGAGGTGTCCAATGAACACGCCGGAAACGCTCGAGTTGAATGCGGCGCAATAGACGCCGAGGGGTCCCGCCGCACCATTGCTCTCATGGTCGGATCCGGATGCCGGGACGGAGACCGACGTCGATGCCATGCCCTCGGATGTAGCCGTCGCGACAAATGCCGTCGAAGAGATCTCCGTGCCGACTCCCGCCGTTATTCCGGCTCCGTGATCGCCGCGGGATTGCCCTCGCTCATGCCCATGCCCGACGCCGGAGAGGCCGTTCTCGCCGGAAACGACCACGGAAAGAGAGCTCGAGATGTCCTCATTGAGGTCGTTCGCAAGCCTCGGGATCATCGTGCTTGACGGATGGGTGGCCGTAAGCGTCTGCAGCTCCTGCGCGCGCCGGACGGCGAACGTTGCCTGGAGCTGCGCTTTCTGCTCCGCCGATGCCGCGAACGCAAGCTGGACGTTCTCCCCGAGGCGTTTCCATGGGTAAAGAGGGCTCGTCACCGGCACGTTCGCCGTGTCGGCATAGACGGAGAAACCGGTGGCGACGCACAGCACCGCGACGATCCCGATCGCAATTTTTGCAAAGAGCGCCGCATACGAACGGCGATCCTTCCCGATTTTGTAAGCGCCCGCGCGAGCGCCCGCTGCGAGCGGACTTGCATCGAAAGCCGCAAGGAAGCGTTCGCGCCCCCGCTCGATGAATTCTTTTCGCGGACGCAGTTCCTTTTGCGTCTCCCGCGACAGCGTTCGATTTTTGAAAATAGGGATCTTCATTGTTTTTTGAACTCCTTTCGGATCTTTTCCTTCAGCCGGAGCGCCGCTACGCGCAATGTCCCCTCCGGCCTGCCCATGACCTCCGCAATGTCCCGGTACGACAGCTCGGCCACGAAGCGCAGCTCGAACAGCTCCCGTTCATCCGGCGCAAATGCGCCGATGACGGCATGCAGGCGGCGGGAGGCAAGCACGGCATCCGTGTCCGGCATCGCGGTCACGGCCATGCCGGCAACTTCTTCATCCCCGAACCGGGAGAACGGCACGGCATCCCTCCGGCGATAGTGATCGATGAGCGTATTGCGCGCCATCCTCCAGAACCATGAAACGAACGTCCCCTTTTTGCCGTCGAACTCGCCGATGTGGTCGATAAGCTTGAGGAAGATCTCCTGAGAGAGATCCTCGGCGGTCTCCCTTTTGCCGGTGCGGGCATAGACGAACCCGTACACCTTGGCGGCCAGTTCGTCATAAAGGGCTCCCGCGGCGGCATGGTCTCCGCTCTTCATTTTTGCCGCAAGCCGGCCAAGCCGGTCGCGCTGCATGGCGCTTTGTTCCATAATGTAGATACGGCCGGCCGGCGAAATTGTTACTATGCGGCCAGGACCACTATTATAACGTACCCCGAACGGAAAATGTGCGCAATGCAAAAGCCCCGGCGGGAACCGGGGCTTTACGCCGTATCGTGCATGCGCACTCGGGCGGCGTTCATATTGCAAAACGCTGATGATGCTGGTGCCGCACCGCATTGATGCTCCATGCCGAGAACGCGACGACAAGGACTCCCATGACGATGGCGTTCCAGATAAGCGCGGGCGACTCGGCGGCGCTGTACACCGCCGCGGAGATGATGAGCCAGATGCCGGCGATCACGTTCAGCCAGCGGGACCACGTTTCGGACGCGATCGTAAGCCCGATGACCGCAAGGATCGCCACGACAATGCCGGTGATCACGCTATCGTTCATCATGGCGACCGTGGAGTACCCGAAGATGAATGGCGCAATGATGAGCCAGATGCCGACAAGGAGATTCAGCGTGCTGCCCACCCGGGGGCTCGCGCCTCCGCTTGAAGCGAAATTATTATCTGCCATACTGTTGTGCTGTTAATGCTTTATTGCCGACCTTTGACCGCCCGGGCATATACAAGTATTACAACCGTGCGCGATTTATTCAGCAAAAGCCGGCATACACGCCGTTCGGCCCGGTAGGGGAGGGGCAGCCCGCCCCGGCTGTGGCCCAGAAGCGGTTGCTTACCACGATAATCATCCAGCTATAGGCGCGGAGCTTTTCGATAAGATCATCGAAATCGAGCAGCGCGCGGGCCCGCTTTTCGGTTT
>JAKAGE010000052.1 GCA_021817655.1 bacterium | reverse complement strand
TCAAGAACAATGCCCGTGTGAACCTCAAGATCGAGGAGCCTGCCGGCGGCACCCGCGCCCCGCGCGCGGAACAGCAGCCCGAAGGGGAGAAAGAATAAAAAATTCGATCTTTAATAGCGATCATAAAAAGCCCGCCCGGGCTTTTTATGATTCTTGCATAATTTATCCATAATGTTTACAATTTTTCGAGCGTCGAAATTCGATGCAATTTAATTAGGAGAGCGAAATGGCAAAAGGTAAAGCATCGTTAGCAACGATGCAGCGCACCATTGGCACGGAGGCGATAGAGAAGAGCATTCGCGAAAACCACCTTTTCGAAACGAGGCTCAGCCCTACTTGTCGGAGCGAGCTTGAAAGGCAGCTTTCCAGCCCGACGGCGGGCATTCTCGCCCATCTCAAATCTTGTTCCCGTTGCCGTCGGGAAATCGAACGGACATTCGCGGAAATGACCATTCCCGTTTCCGGTGGCGCCGCGGCCTTGGCCACCGCCCCCGCAACAATCTGAGTGACCACTCGACGTATGTTGGGCAACCCGCACCCTGCGGGTTGCCCATTTTTTTATTTTTGGTATACTTACAACCGTTATGTTTTCTTATACCGATCTTACCAAGGGCGTGCTCTTCATCATGGACGGCGCGCCGTACGAAGTGGTGGACATGCACTTCCTGCGCATGCAGCAGCGCAAGGCCGTCGTGCAGACCCGCATCCGCAATCTCATCACGGGCAAGCTTTTGGACCGCAATTTCCAGGCGAGCGATTCGTTCGAAGAGGCGGAGGTGGAGCGCAAGACCGCGAATTTCATCTATGAATCAAAGGGTCAGTATTGGTTTCACGAGGAGGGCAATCCCAAGGCGCGTTTTTTTCTCGACGCCGATGTGGCGGGGGAGCAGGGGCGTTTCCTCAAGCCGAACACCAAGGTGGTAACGATGGTCTTCAACGGGACGGTCATCAACGTGGAGATCCCGGTCAAAATGGAGTTCAAAGTGACGGAGGCCCCGCCGGCCATCAAGGGGAATACCGCGCAGGGCGGCAGCAAGGTGGTGACGATCGAGGGAGGCGCGAAGATCAGCGCACCGCTCTTCATCAACGAAGGAGACATGATCCGCGTGAATACGCAGACGGGGGAATACGTGGAGCGGGTGTAGGTAATATAAAGATGGGAAAGGCGCGACCGGGGGTCGCGCCTTGGCGAGGCAGAGCTATTCACTCCGCGGGCTGATACTGTAGAGAGAAGTGAGGATGAATGCTCCTACTAAAAAAGCAATCACCCATGGGTTGCTATGCTGGTAAATATTGATTACAACTACACTTCCATTACCAGCCGCTAAGAACATAAAGTGTTCTCGTTTCATCTCGTACCTCTAAGTGCATTATAACATATGAAATGTAATTATGTCAAGTTCTCATAAGACGGTCTTCGTCGGTATGTCGGGCGGAGTGGACAGCTCCGTCGCGGCATTGCTCCTCAAGGAACAGGGGTATGATGTCGTGGGCGTTTTCATGCGCTCGTACAACATCGACGGATGCGCCGAACGGGACGCCGAGGATGCCCGTCGCGTCGCGGGCGAGATCGGCATCCCGTTCTACGTCTGGGATTTCGAGGAAGAGTACAAGCGCCGCGTGGTGCAGTATATGATCGACGGCTATCGCGCGGGGATCACGCCGAACCCGGACGTGATGTGCAACCGCGAGATAAAGTTCGGGCTGTTCCTCGAGAAGGCGCTCGCGAGCGGCGCGGAGAATGTGGCGACCGGGCACTATGTCCGCATATCGCCGGCGCCGCTCCTCAAACTTTACGAGGCGGCCGACCCGAACAAGGACCAGTCATATTTTTTGTGGACGCTGACCCAGCGGCAGCTCGCCCACTGCCTGTTCCCGGTCGGGGATCATACAAAACCCGAGATACGGGCGATCGCGCGCGCCGCGGGCCTTGCGACCGCGGAAAAGAAGGATTCGCAGGGAATCTGCTTCCTCGGGAAGTTCTCTTTGGAGGATTTTCTCAAGGAATACATTCCGGAACATCGCGGGGCGCTTGTCACGACGCGCGGCGAGAAGATCGGGGAGCATTCCGGCGCCGAGTTTTATACCATCGGCCAGCGGCATATCGACGCGGATTTCGCGTTTCCCAAGACCGGACGGGGGAGTGGCCGCGCGGCGCGGCGAAAGCCCTTCTATGTGGCGGCAAAGGATACGGCGACGAACACGGTCGTCGTGGCGGAGGGGAGCGACGATGAGGCGCTCTACCGGAAGACGGTTTCGCTCGTGCAGGCGAATTTCATCGGCGGCGATCCGGTGAGCGGGCCGGTCCGCGTGCGCGTGCGTTATCGCCAGCCGCTTTCGGACGCGACGCTTTCGAACCGCGACGATGGAAGGTGGCAGATATCGTTTTCCGCGCCGCAAAAATTCGTCGCGGAGGGGCAATCGGCGGTCTTTTATTCTGCGGACGGGGAGATGCTCGGCGGCGGGGTGATCGCATAGAAATCCCGCCGCGCGGGCTCTTTTTTTTATCGAAATGCAATGGTATCATTGCCGTATATGCGCCAGTCCCACCTCTTTACGAAGACCGTCAAGGAAGCTCCGAAGGACGAATCGGCGCTGAATGCGCAGCTGCTCGCCCGGGGCGGTTTTGTTTATAAGAACTCGGCGGGCGTTTACTCGTATCTGCCGCTCGGCTGGCGGGTCATCCGCGCCATCTCGCAGATCGTCCGGGAGGAGATGGATGCGGTCGGCGGACAGGAACTTCTCATGCCGGCGCTCCATGACAAGCATTATCTGAAGGCAACGGGACGGTGGGATGTCGATGTGGTGTATAAGGTCATCGCGGGAGGCGAAAAGGAACCGTCATTCAACATCAGCTGGACGCACGAGGAGATCCTTGCCGAGATCGCCGCAAAGTACGTGAACTCCTATAAGGACCTCCCGTTCGCCGCATATCAGATCCAGACGAAGTTCCGCCATGAGCCCCGGGCGAAATCGGGCCTGCTGCGGGGGCGCGAGTTTCTTATGAAGGATCTGTACAGCTTCCATGCCTCCGAAGCGGATCTGTACGATTATTATGCGAAGGTCGCCGAGGCATACCGGAAGGTCTTTGTCCGGTGCGGTCTGACGGCATATTATACCCTCGCCGCGGGCGGGGATTTCACGATCGACAATACGAACGAGTTCCAGGTGATATCGGGCGTGGGCGAGGATACGATCCATGTCTGCAAGAAGTGCGGGTACGCGGAGAATAAGGAGGTGTCCACGTTGAAGAAAGGCGATGCCTGCCCGAAGTGCGACGGGACGATCGAGGAGGAGAAGGCGGTCGAGGTGGGCAACATCTTTCCCCTTGGTACGAAATATTCCAAAGCATTCGGCCTCACGTTCACCGACGAGAAAGGCGTAAAGAAGGATGTCGTCATGGGTTCGTACGGCATCGGCATCTCCCGTCTCATGGGCGTGATCGTGGAGCAGTATCATGATGCGAAAGGCATCATCTGGCCGGCGGCGGTCGCGCCGTTCGAAGCGCACCTGCTCGCGCTCGGCGGGGCGGACGGCGCGGGCGTCTACCATGCTTTACAAACGCATGGCGTCCAAGTACTCTATGACGATAGGGATGCGTCCGCGGGAGAGAAATTCGCGGATGCGGACCTCATTGGCATCCCGTGGCGCATCGTCGTGAGCCCGAAGGTAGGCGAGGGGAAGGTGGAGATCAAGGGACGCGCCGATGACCATGCGCAAATAATGACCCTGGAAGAAGCTCTGGAAAAAATGCGGAAGGAACTGGATATCGGGAAATCTGTGAAATAACACATGGCACTCTTCGATAATGTTTTCAAGGATATCGGCATCGATCTTGGCACGGCGAACTCGCTCATCTATCTGAAGAATCGCGGCATCGTGGTGAACGAGCCGTCGGTCGCGGCGATCAACACGAAAACGAACCACGTGCTTGCGGTGGGCGATGAGGCAAAAAAAATGATGGGGCGCGTGCCGCCGCACATCAACGTCGTCCGTCCGCTCGTGAACGGGGTGATCTCGGATTTCGAGATGACGGAGGAGATGCTGCGGCACCTTCTGATGCGTCCGAAGGCAAGTCCGATCATGTCCTACCGGCGGGCGATCCTTGCGATCCCCAACCACCTCACCGAGGTGGAGCGGAAATCCGTTGAAGACGCCGCGCTGAATGCGGGCTGCTCGAAGGTGTACCTCGTGGAATCGCCGACGGCGGCGGCGCTGGGCGCAGGCCTTCCCATCACCCAGCCGGAGGCGAGCCTTATCATCGATATCGGCGGCGGAACGACGGACATCGCCGTTATTTCGATGGGCGGGACCGTCGTTTCGCGCACGCTCAAGGTGGCGGGCGACAAGTTCAATGACGACATCATCCGTTTCGTGCGCGACGAGTTCCATCTGGCGATCGGCGAGCCGACGGCGGAATATGCGAAGATCGCGGTCGGGTCCGCGGTGCCGCTCGATGAGCGAATCGAGGTGCCGATCCGCGGGCGCGATTACGGGAGCGGTCTTCCGCGGGAGATAGGCATGAAGAACAATCATGTGCGGATCGCGATCGCGAAATCGCTCCGCTCCATCGTCGATTCGGTGCATGAGGTCATTGAGGAGACCCCCCCGGAACTTGCCGGCGATGTGCTTCGGCAGGGGATCGTGATGTGCGGCGGCGGCGCGCTCCTGCGCGGACTCGATGAGCTGCTCGAAAAGGAGACCGGGGTTGCGGTGAAGGTCGCCGACGATCCGCTCACGGCCGTCGTGCGGGGCCTTGGGCAGATGGTGGACAATTTCGATGCGCACCGCGAGCTGCTCGACAACCCTTTGAAGCCGCTCTCGATCAATCTCTAACCTGATGTTCCGATGGGACGGCAACGGACATCGAACAGCGCGTGGGTTTCCGGGACGCTCATCGTCATCCTTGCCGCACTCATTTTCTTTGTCCCGTCGTACGGGTGGGCTCTCCGGGATTTTTTGAGCCCGTCGCCCTCCGACTCCTTGGG
>JAKAGE010000005.1 GCA_021817655.1 bacterium | reverse complement strand
GCGAAGGCACGGGGTCGGGCGTCGTTCCCGGAGCGAACGGCGGAACCGAGACCCTCTGGGCGACCGGGGTCGGACCTTCCGGCGGCGGCGGAGGCGGCGGCGGCGCGGGAGGGACGGCAGCCACCGGGAACAAGAACGGCGGCGCGGGAGGGACGTACGGCGCGGGCGGCGGCGGCGCGGGATATTCCGGAGCCCATACATTCACCGGCGGCGCGGGCACGCAGGGCATCATCGTCATCACCTATACGCCCGCGGTGGTCACGCTCGGCGACGGCACGCAACCGGCGCCCGTCACGATCGGACCCGGCGCAAACACGACCACGAGCGATGTATTCACGATTTCAACGGACTTCGGCGCGTCCACGATCACGAACGTGACGACGACCATTTCAACGTCGACTGGCGTCGGATGCGTAGAGATCGCAAACAGCAACGGCACGACGATCTACGGATCCAGCACGAACCTCATCGCCACCACGACGGCATTCGCCACCACGACGATATCCATTCCGGTGAGCGGCATGGCGATCGGCACAGCAACGACGACCTTCACGGTCCTCGTTCAGCCAAAGAATGCCACTTCCATGCCGCCGGTGCCGGGCGGGACATACATCGTCACTTCCACGATCGCCGGTTTCACCGACAGCGCATCGATCGCTCCGAGCGGAGCGAATACCACGTCTTCCGTCATCACGATCGACAACCAATCTCCCGGCAACGTAACCAATGCCACCGGTACGCCGGGGAACGGGTCCGTAACGCTTTCATGGACGAATCCCACGGATCCGGATTACGCCGAAGCAGTCGTGCTCCGCGCGACATCGACCATCACCGTCGCGCCCACGGAAGGCGTTTCTTATTCCGCGGGAAACAGCATCAATGCGACGACGACGGTGGCGTGCGTTGCGGCATCAAGCACGTCCGGATGCACCGACACGGGCCTTACAAATGGAACGGCATATTATTATAAAATCTTCGCCGCCGATAATTTTTACAATTATTCGACCGCCGCCTCCACCGGACCTTTCACGCCCGCCGGCGGGGGAACGCCCGTCGTTTCCAATGCCGCATTGAACGGCGGTGCGGCCATCACGCTCGTGCCGAATTCCACGGTCGGCATCTCCGCGGCTGCGTCGACCACGGATTCCGCCGGCCCCGGCGACATCCGCTATGCCACCTCCACGATCTATCGCTCCGGCGCAGGCCCGAACTGCACTCCGAACCAGCTTGATTGCTACCAGGTTCCCAGTTCCAGCTGCGCCTTCAGCGGATCGAGCTCGACGGTCACGTGCACCGCAAACATCGCCTATCTTGCCCAGCCCACCGACACCTCCACCTATGCGGGACAAACATGGATGGCGGCGATCACCGTGACGGGCGGCGCCGGAGCGGGGAGCGCATCGACCACCGCCGGAGTCATCCTCAATACCCTTCTCGCGCTCAACGTAACGACCTCATCGGTGAACTATGGTCCGGTCGTGCCGAACATCCCTTCCGGCAATCAAACCACTACGGTCCAGAACGCAGGCAACGCGCCCATCGCGATTTCCCTTTCCGGCACGAGCCTTGCGCTCGTCGGAAATCCTTCGATCACCATCCCCGTGACCTCCGAAGAATATTCGACCGCAACGTTTTCGTGGGGGACCGGCATCGCGCTCAATGTCTCGACCTCCACCGTGACCGGGTTCTCCCTTGCCGCGCCCACGACGACCGCAAGCGCCGTTCAGGGAAATCTTTATTGGGCGATCGGCGGATTCACCGCGCCCACCGGCACATACGACGGCACCATTTCCTTCACCGCATCGCCCTAACATGAATGATCTGCGCGAGTTAACAATCGTCCCTGCGAATGTAGTACTATACGGGCCGCAGCCGGACCCCGTGCCGATTTCTTTGATCGAACTGGCGATCGCGGACGCTCAAGATCGCGCCGTCCCGTGGGATGGCGGTGAGAGCGCAGAGAGCATTCGCTCTCGTGTGATACCAAGGCAAAGGAACAGCAACGGGGCCGGGGCGGCCCGTCGTGGTGTGTCGGCTACCTGCTGAACATGCGGAACAGCCAACCGAACAGATTGAATCCTCCCTGCGCCCCGTTGAGGGCGTTTTGAAGCTGCGCGTTCGTCTGCTGCAGCACCTGCACCTGCTGGGCGATCGCGGCCTGGTCCGCCGCATTGCCAAGCGATGTCTGTATCTGGCTCAGCTGCTGCAGCTGTTCCTGGTTCTGCGCGATCAGGCGCGTCGTGGAATTCACCGCGGGATAATTCGGTCCGATAAGGAACCGGACGAACCCGTTGCGATTCTGAATGTTCGCGATATTCGCCTGGGCCTGTTCCTGGTTTTGAACCTGCTCCTGGGCAATCGTGCGGATCTGATTCGCGATGCCGCTGCTGCTTGCGTTATGCTCGGCAACCTGCAGCATGACCTGCACGGCATTCGCTACCTGGCTGCGCATCTGCGCTCCGTTGCCGGGCGGCGTTCCCGAAGCAGTCCCGCTCGCCGCATACCATTGTCCCTGGAACTGCGCCTGTGTCCGTTCCTGCTGCTGCAGCTGGCTCCCGCTCGGCGTAGCGCTTGCAACATGCAGCTGATCGCGCGTCTGAAGGCGATCCTGCGTCCTTAATTGATCCTGGGTCTGGAGCTGGTCCTGGGTATAGAGACGATCCTGGGTGCGGAGCTGGTCCTGGGTGCGGAGCTGATCCTGAGTCAGCGTTCCCGAAGGCGCCGGCACCGATGTATTGCTTGTTGCCACGATCGTTCCGCCGTTCACCCCCGCACCGGAAGGAGCGCTGCTCCCGCCTCCGCTGCTGTTGCCACTGCCGCTGCTCCCGCCTCCTCCGCTTCCATTGCTCCCGCCGCTTGCACCTCCGCCGCCGCCATTACCGCCTCCACCGACCGCAAACGCGGAAACGGACGAAAAGGCAAGGACGACAAGGCTCGCCATGATCAATACGAATAGTCCTTTTTTTGTAATCATCATTGATCGGTCATTTATTTCATTTATCTTTCTTCGTGGTGCCGGCCTTTCCCCTGATCACTATTACAATCTGGACACGATGCCATAACCATGGCGATGTAATGTGTGGCGCTATTCATTGTAATAAAAAACGGGTAGCGCACTGACGCACCCGAAAAAACCATGAATAAAAAACTTGCGTTTCATTTGATCGTCTGGGGAACCGTTTCGGCGGCGGGGGCGTTGATGCCCGCGATCGCCGCGCTCGGGCAGGAATCGCCGCCGGACGCCCAATTCAATTATTCCATCAGCATCACCTCCGCGGACGTCGATCAATCCGAACGGATTGGGGCGCTCGATGGCATTGCCGGCGGGAATCCGTACGTCGGCTCGCTGAAGGCCGTCCATGTGGGCGTGACGGATTGGGGCGACGGCCAGAGCACCGTCCCGGTCACGGATTTTGTAATCACTTCCACCACTGCATCGCCCAAGACGTTTTCCGCAACATGGTCCGCGACGCATACCTATGCCGGTCCCGGCGAATATATCGTGACGGCAGCGGTCTACCACGGCGAGGTGAGCCCGGATAATGAGCAGATCGCGATCGCGACGACCACGGTGACGGTCCATCCGCGGATCGTGGCAACGGCAGGGGACGGGGGAACGATCGCGCCTTCCGGGACGATCATGACCGACTATCACGGGGCGCAGACATTCACGATCCATCCCGGCGGCGGACGGACGATCGGCGCGATCCTGATCGACGGCGTTTCCGCATCGACCGCGGGCTCGTACACGTTCGCCGACATCACTGCGGACCATACGATCGATGTAAGATTCATATCGGGACCCACGAAGACGCTTACGGTCACGAGCACCGGAACCGGGACGGGAATGATAACGAGCGATCCGGCAGGGATATCCTGCGGATCGGCGGGATCGGTCTGCGCAGCGGATTTCTCAAAAGATGCGACCGTGACGCTCACCGCGGCGCCGGACGCTCCCACGTCGACATTTGAAGGATGGAGCGGCGCATGCGCGGATGCCGGAACCTCGACGACCTGCACGCTCACATTATCGGACGATGTATCGGCAAGTGCAGCGTTTGGGATCCAGGAATACCAGCTGCGCGTCGCGCCCGGAGGCACCGGTAACGGCGTCATCGCGGACGCGTCGGGAACGCTCATGTGCGATTCGGCGGATGCAACCTCGTCCATCTGCGCCCATCTTTTCCCGATCGGCACCTCCGTGACGCTCACCGCCGCGCCGGACGCAAGTTCCACGTTCGCACTCTGGAGCACCGGCCCGTGCACGGGCGCCACTTCCCCCTCCTGTTCATTCGTGATCGATGCCGTGACGACCCAGAGCACGATCGTCGCGATATTCAGCGGAACGCTGATCGTGCCGGTGGCGGATCTCTCCGTGGAAAAGACATCCGCGGCGACATCGACGTTCCCGGGCGGCGGCGTGCAGTATCATATTTCGGCAGCGAACCTCGGCCCTGATGCGGCGGGCGATGTTTCCGTGAGCGACTCCCTCCCGGATGGACTCACGCTCGCGAATGCCACCGCATCGCAGGGCGCCTATGAAAGCTCGACGGGAGTGTGGACGATCGGCGCGCTCCCTGCCGGGTCCGCGGCGACGCTCGATCTTTCCGCGACCGTCGATCCGCTGATCGACGCATCCTCGCTCACCAACGCCGCATCGATCGGGGATATATGGAGCGAAGACCCCGATCCGGCAAATAACAGTTCGAGCGTGACGATCGCCGTGCTGAGCGGCAGCGCACCGACCAGCGGTCCCGACCTTGCCCTGAGGAAGACCGTGAACAATGGCACCCCCGCAGCCGGAGCGACCGTTCAATATTCGATCGTCGTCACGAACGACGGCGATGCGCCGGCAACATTCGTCACCGCGGCCGACACCTGGCCATCGGGATTGACGTATGCGAGCGCCACATCCTCCCAGGGCTCCATTGCGCTCCTTGGCAGCGGAATCAACTGGGACGTCGGGACGATCGAGCCTCACGCGACAGCCACCATGGCGATCGCCATGGTGGTCGGACAGGGCGAAGCGGGTAACACCATCCGGAATGTCGCGGCCGTATCGAGCACGCTGAGCAGCTTCATCGACCCGACCCCTGAGAATAATTCTTCCTCTGCAACGATCGCCGTGCAAAGCGGGAGCAGCAACGGAGGCGGAACGCCGAACGGCAACACCGGCGGCGGGATGACCGTCGGAGTCGGAGCGGGCGGGCCGCTCGCTCCGCGAGGCCAGGGCATGGTGCTCGGGGTCTCAACGACCAATAGCGTCGCCACCTCATCGCTGACCCCGACGCTCATCGTGACGCCTCCCTCGGGACAGGTTCTCGGCGCAAGTACGACGTGCGGATACTATCTGACGGGATATATAACGCCGGAACGATATGCGCATGGTTCGAACGATCCGGTCGAAGTGATGAAGTTGCAGGTATTCCTCAATAAGGAGCTCGGCCTCCGCATCCCGATCACCGGTTATTACGGACCGCTCTCCGAAGCCGCCGTACGCCAATTGCAGGTGAACTACGCCACCGACGTGCTCGCGCCATGGATCCCGCACGGGCTGGTCAGTTCCATCGTGCCGACCGGGTATGTTTATAAAACGACACAGCGCCTCATCAATATGATCATGTGCCCGTCCCTCAATCTGCCCATCCCGCAATTGCCATAAGGGCCGATCGAATTCCGGCCGGCCGGGAGGCGTTCGGATAGCATTCGAACGTTCGAACGAATGTTAAATTTGAAAAGGCGCCGGAGCTAGCTTGGCTCGGCGGCGCCCGAATTCTCAATTCCCGACGACATATCTTGCCTAATAAAAACTTATATGATATAAATAGGCACATGAAAGACTTTGCACGCAAAGGGTTCCGGCCAAGCGGGGGAGAGCGGCCGAGGTTTGGCGGGGAAAATCGAGATCGTGGCGATCGCCGCGGATATCGGGGCGGACGCGGGAACAGCGACGAACGGCCCCGCCAGATGTTTTCGGCGGTATGCTCCCAGTGCGGCAAGCAGTGCGAGCTGCCGTTCCGTCCCAATGGCGAAAAGCCGGTGTACTGCCTGGATTGTTTCAAGTAGCAGTCGTACGTGCCCGGCAGGAATTCGAACGGTGCCGACGGTCCGCGTCCGCATCATCCGCAGCCGTTCGCGCCCCAGCCGGTGCGCACCGCGGGGAATGACGGCATGGAAGCGGTGAAGCGCCAGCTCGACAACCTCGAATCGAAAGTGAACCGCCTCCTCGACCTTGCGACCAAGATGGGGGAGAAGGGGAACGCGCCGGCGGCCATGCCTGCGGCGACGATCGAAAAGATCGAGAAGGTCGTGAACGAGATGAAGACGGCCAAGGCGAAAGCCGGGGCCAAACCGAAGGCGGGCACGAAGGCCGCACCGGCAAAGAAAAAGAAATAGCCGAACCATAAAACACCCTCGCGGGTGTTTTATGATGCCATAATGCACAGCGCGAGCTTTTTCGCCCGCGGCCATCGTTTTATCTCCGCTTCGCGTTTGAGCGCGGCGCTCCTTGTGGTGAACGGTTCCTGATGGACGATCTTCTTCGGAGGATGCGCGCGGGTGTAGCGTGCGCCGCGTCCGCTCCTGTGTTCGTCGAACCGCCGCAGAACGTCGGTCGCAATCCCGGTATAGAGGCTTTTGTCCTTGCACTGGAGGATGTAAACGAAGTACATCGCGAATATATCAAAGGAAGACGATTGGACGGGTCAAAAATCCTTTATATTGATGCCGCGGCGCCGATTTTCTGATTCAAGATTTTCCAAAATCGACAATCCGTAATCATTGGATTTTTTAATTGCTTCTGTTCAAGGTGGGCAAATATTATCCCGGCACCCACGAGCCGATCGTGAGCAGGGAAATGTACGACGATGCGAACCGCGTGCTTGAGGGAAAATTACATCCGCGCCCCAAGACGCATTTTTTCCACCTGCGCGGATTTTTGCGCTGCGCGAACTGCGGCTGCATGCTCACCGCATCGAACAAGAAAGGTCACGATTATTACTACTGCACGAACGGCAAGCGGATCTGCACGGAACACAAAACCTACATGCGCGCCGAGTATCTCGACGAGCTTGTCGCCGATTCATTCTTGAAACTCAATACCGATATGGAACTCGTCGAGATGGCGTATCTCGCCGCGAAGGAGCAGAGCCAAACCGACACGAACTATCTCGATCTATCCCGCGAAAAACTTCAAAACGAGCTTCATTCGCTCGCGCAGAAGCAAAACAAGCTTCTAGATACTTACCTCGCCGAATTCATTTCTGAGGACGTTTACAAGGCGAAAACGGCGCTCCTGAAGCGCGACGAGATCGGTATCAGGGGCGAAATCGCCAAACTGGAACAGGAAAGCGGCGAAGGGGAAGTTACTTTGGAACAAATCAAAAGCGTGTTTTACAAAGGAAATTCCGCGCGAAAAGAGTACCTCGCTGCGGATGACGAACAAAAGCGCGTACTCGTCTCCGAGCTACTTTGAAACCTTTCGATCGGCGGCAGAAAAGTGCAGGATTTACAATTCAAATCCGTGTATTCGATGATCGCAAAAAGCCCGAAACCGAGCAATTTAAACGAGATGCTGGGGGTCCTCGATTCGAACCGTCTCGGTCTAGTACCGATAAAATCTCATTCCTTTTGGTTCGAATCCGGGACGGGTCATTGATTTTATACCCCCAATCCGCTATTCTACCGGCAGATTTCCTCGGGAGGAAAACAGATGAAAATTTTGGCCACGAACTGTTACAGCGGCGGCGGGCAGTTTACCGAAGCAGCTCAGCGGGGCAGAGGTCTTGTTACGTTCTGCCTTAGAAATAATGTTTTTGACACCAACCCGCCGGAGGATATCGAACGATTGCTCGCCAAGATACAACAAGAGGGGGTTCAGGCGGTGATCCTCGACAATCATTGGATGCCAAGCGGCGCAATGTCCATCTCCCACGGCGAGATCGATTTTGCCAGAAAGCTCCGTGAGCTCGGCGTCGAAACCTTCTTTCTTTGCAAGGGTAACCACAGAGGTTTCCTCTGCGAACTGTGGCGCGCTCACAAGCCGGGCGCGTTTCGTGATATGAAAGAGCCGGTACTGCTCATCGCGAAGGTGGGAGAATTCGGCGACGAAGTATTTCGGACGGATAACAGTGAAGTGTTTTTCCGGACGAGCGGCGACGGGGGAGATGAATCGGTGCAGCACAATCTCCGCGAAGGGTATGCGTATCGCGAGCGCGACTGGCCGAAGATCGTAAAGGCGGTCGAAGAAGAGTTGGCTGCTTGAAGCGCGGTCTCACAACTGAGGCTGTCAGGAAATTCCTGACAGCCTCTTTTTTATCTCTAACGATACCGCCTTTAGCTCCGCTTCCGGCGTTGCCTCTCTTGATCCTGGCCTATAGAGGAATTTCCTCGGTTCATACTCTGTGATTCCTTCATCGCCTTCTTTCCGCGGAACAATATGAAGATGAAAATGGGGGATAGATTGTCCCGCAATCTTATTTTCGTTCCATGCATGATTAAACCCTTCGGCGCCAAAGGTCGCAACGAGAGCCATCTTTATTTGTGCCGACAAATCAAAAATCGCTGATTTTTCTTCGGCGGTTAGTTCCTCGAATTTTTGAACGTGGCGGATAGGGGAAACCAACGTATGCCCCGGCGTTATGGGGATGTTTGTGAGAAACGCGAACGCAAGATCGTTTTTTGCCAGCGTGCGATCTGCTATTTCAGGAGATGAGCAATATACGCAATCCATTTTTTAAAAGATTAAATCAATCAGTTCGATTTCCAGGACGGGTACGGGTCCTGGCTTTCTCGAACCGTTTTCAACATTGTAGCAAAACTAGGCTCTCCGGTCTCCCTCGATACTGCGCTGACTGCTGCTGCCGGACTTGGACGCGTTCCGAACCCGAGAATGGGAGCAGATTGTGCGGAGTTTGGCCCATCTCGGCGTCCCACAGTTTGTCGCAATATGAAAATAAAGGCCGCCCATTGCTGGACGGCTTTTAGCTTTTACTGATTGTATGCGAGTTTTACCGCGGTTGCTTCCCGGCGTCCTCATCGAGGAGGCCCCGGAGTCGGCTCTGTCTCCGAAAGAGGAGATCGGTAGTTCCTTCCCCGCGACCGACGCGATAGGAAGGAGGAACGACCGTGCAGAGCTTCAGTTGCAGCGTTTGGATGTGGTAGTGATGCTCTGCGGGCATCTGACCGGCAGGAAGCGGGTTGTCCCGGAGCCGGAACGGAAGTTTGTGCTTAATGAAGATCCGATTGATCTGCATCGCGCGGCTCCACCAACCATCGAGGATTTCGTCGGCAGGTCCGATGCCATTGGCTTCAAAGAGTCGGGCCATAACCGGCCGAAGAACGGGCGGCCAGTACAACGAGAACATCATACCCCACTGTGCCGGATTGATGTCGAGAAACTCCACGCGCACGGGAACGGATTTTGTGCGCTTCTTCTTTTTTGTGGTCATTTGAACTCTCCTTATTCCTTGAAGTGGAAATGTTTGTGAAGCAGTTCTCCGATTGAAGTGTCGAAGTCCACACCGCTTATGGAGGTGTACGTCGCGTCACTTACCACCCCTTTTTCTGAAACGACAGCATCACCAGATCGGAAGCCAACGTGGAATAACGTGGATCCCCAGCGACGGACTTCCAGCAATGCCGAACGTCCTTCGCTGAAAAAAGTTATCTCATGCCAACCCGACGGTAACCGACGCAGGGTGCAACCCGCGATGCCTACCGTATCAGGCCCGAGCGATGCCGGTTGATCCTTGTCGATTGCCTCCGCGGCCGAGGTCCAAAATCCTTGCGAGGGATTGAACGGGTAAACGAAACACTCGACAAGCTGGGTGTCGGGGAACAGTTCTTTGACTGATTGCCCCAACCGCTCAGCCAGCCGTTGTCGGACTTCATCGGTGCGCTCCGGCCTTGCAAAGAGGCCGGTCACCTCGATGATGATCTCGGCACCGAGGCCATACTTCATCATGTCGGGAGGGAAGAGGCAGGTCATACCGTTCTCATCCTTCACGCCCAGTTCCTTAACGCTTGCCACCGCTCGGACGATGCTCTTGTGGAGCGCGTTGAGCTTTGGCTCATCAACTTCGGGAAGACACCACACCTTTACGACGGGCATCGTCACTCTCCTTATTGAATTGCTCGCATTTTGACGAGCTGCGCCCATTATAACGAAAAACATTGACATCGTCAAGTATCCATGCTAAAATGCGCCTAGTTGTAAAGACAAATCTCTAGGAGGAAATGCGCAATGACCGATGGCATCGATGGGCAGGAGTTCGTCAATCTCGTGGAGTTTATGGGCGAACCGCAGGAATTGCGCGGCTCGATGAAGACCATCATTCCTGCGCCTATCGATGCGGACGACTCTTCCCTCCGTGGAAAGGTTGTGTTCATCACTGGTGGCGGGAGCGGTCTCGGCAAGGCCTACGCGCAGGCGATGGCAAAGCTCGGGATGAAGGTCGCGATCGCGGGGCGTGATCCCCGCAAGCTCTATGACGTTGAGTGTCTTATCCATCGCGAAGGCGGGGAAGGGCGGGCGTTCGTCATGGACGTAAGCGATTTCGATTCGGTCCGTAAGACGGTCGAATCCATCGAAACGTGTATGGGACCGATCGAACTGCTCATCAACAACGCGGCAGTCGAAGGCCCTGTCATGCCCTGGTGGCAGGCCGTAAACTCCGGTGAGTGGGAGAAAACGCTCCTCATCAACTACGAGGGGACGCTCTACTGTACGGCGCTCGTCAGTGAACGGATGCACCTGCGGAATCGCGGGCGTGTCGTGAACATCGCAAGCAGCACGGTCGTCAGTCGTCCCGAACCGCTCGCGATCTATGCGTACAGCAAGTGGAAGGTCGTCCAGCTTACTCGGCAGCTCGCAAAGGGCTTCAAAGAAAGCGGACTGTCCATCTTCGCGGTGCACCCGGGAACGATTTGGACGCCGATGACGGAACGCCTCAAAGACAAGGTGCCGACAGTGAGGCATGTCTTCGAAACCCATCAGGACGCGAAGGAGGAATCGGCCGTTGAACTGATCCTTCATCTCGCCTCCGGAGCTGCCGATCATCTCTCTGGTGAGTTCCTCTGTCGGAAAGAAGGTACGGTGGTGGATTTCAAAGAAGGGCTTTAGCCGAAGCCACAGCAACAGCAATGCCCGTTGGGAAACCGACGGGCATTCTTCTATTTTGACGATTTGGTGAGATGAACGCGTATTCTTTCTTCGAGCGTTTTCGAGGCCAACGAGAGCGAATCCGCGATTTGATCGAGGTGCGTGCGGATCAACTCATTGGGGATATGCAATGTGTGATACCCGAGCTTATCGGAATAATAGCCACGCGATAGATCGGCCAATAGCTGATTGGGGTCGGTGAGGTGGTGTATTCCGTCGACTTCAACGTTGAGCTTCGCGCTCGGTATTGATAAATCGATATGCTTATGACCATCAAAGACTTCTGTAAGAACTCTAACGTCGCGTTTTTCCAGTTCCGTGCGGAGCGCCTCGGCTTCCGGCGTGGGCTTCACAAATCCTCGCTGAACCAAATCCACTCGATTTACAGGTTGCCCCTTTGGCATATCTTCCATTTTATCGAAATGTAAACTAAAGTAAAGCGTATGAACGACAAGCAGATGCTCCTCGATCGGTATTATCAGACCTTCATCAACCTCAAGCGCACGCGGGATTTCTTTATCGGCCTTGCTGATTACATCGACTACGCAGACCTCGTACCCGATTTCGATAAGCTGACGACGGAACTTTCCAAACAGGGCCAGCCACTGATCGACCGGGCTAACGAACTGGAAGCAAAAGCCATTGCTCGCTTTGACGAAGTAAAAACGGACATAGAGTCATACGTTGCTACGCACCATCTTGATGATGAACGGATCAAGAAAGCATTCGAGGAATACGACGGCTTCCGGCAGGGAAAAGCAACGAGTTCGAGCGGTATGCCGAATGCGTTGCATCACTGCCTCTATCCGATCCTTGAGATCATGCGCGACATGACAGAGCATCGAGATTTTTTCTCGAAGTACGTCACGTATTTCGACAGGGATAACATGCTCGTCCGCAGTTATCTCGACCTGCCGGAACTCAACGAATACAACGAGGCCAGAGCGGCCATCAGGACGGGAACAACGACGACACTGTGGGGAGAGCTGAATGAGATTGCACAGCTGTACCAGATCATCAAGCGCGGACAGGAACTGTGGCAAAAAGCCAAGGATACGTATAATGCCGACCCTTCAAGCGGCAACTACATGAACGTCTTCAATTTTGGATTGCTGTCGGGTGAATTACCAAGGATGACTATGACAAGATCGTGGAGCGCGAGAAGGATGCCCAACACAAGCTCGATTTGGAGCTGGAAGAGCACACGAAGGCAGATCACGAATACCACATAAACGTAGGTATTGTAATGAGTTTATCGCGCAGGATTCGCGACATCTTCGACGCCGAAGGTTCGGAACCTATCGAAAAAAGAGCGATTATCAATTTCCTGCTCTCGAACCTCACGGTAACCGACAGAAAGCTCACGTTTTCCTTACGGAAACCGTTCGATACGCTACTCGATTTAGCACATCATCCAACTCAGCTGCCGGACTTGGATTCGAACCAAGATGAATGGATTCAGAGTCCACTATCCTACCATTAGATGATCCGGCAATGGATCTTTTTCTCGAATATTTCTCGAATAATAGTATCGCGCATTTTACGAGAGAATTCAAGTATTCTCTTCGGAACCGAAGCCGCAAAATATCTGTGGTACAATTAAGATATGCGCGACATAAAATCACTGAAACCCCTCATCGAGAAGGAATTTTCGGAGTCGATCGAAAAGGTATCCATCATCAAATTGGTCGACCTCTTTGTTGAATATGCGTACGCGGTTGGCGCGTCGGACATCCATATCGAACCCGCAAAGGACACGCTCCGGCTCCGATACCGCATCGACGGGCTGCTCTATGACAGCTTCAAGGACACTCCGGTCAAAAAGGAGCTCCATCAGGAGGTGGTGAGCCGCATCAAGGTGCTGGCGGGGCTCCGCACGGACGAGCATCTTACCCCGCAGGACGGCCGCTTCCGGGTGAACATCGAGGAGGCGGGGGATGTCGACGTGCGCGTTTCGATCATCCCGACGTACTACGGCGAGAACGTGATCATGCGCGTCCTCGCGGAGACGCAGACCTTTGACCTCGAAACGTTCGGCTTCTCGCCGGACGATCTCAAAAAGATCAAAGAGGCGATCGCGAAGCCGTACGGCATGATCCTCGCGAACGGCCCGACCGGCTCCGGAAAGACGACGCTCCTCTATACGATCCTGAAGTCGCTCAACAAGCCCGAGATCTCCATCATCACGATCGAGGACCCGATCGAATACTCGCTCGAAGGCACGACCCAGATCCAGACGGACAGCGCCGTCGGCCTCACGTTCGCGACGGGGCTCCGCTCCATCCTCCGCCAGGATCCCAACATCATCATGGTGGGGGAGATCCGCGATGAGGAGACCGCATCGATCTCCGTGAATGCCGCCCTCACCGGACACCTTCTGCTCTCGACGCTCCACACGAACGACGCCGCCACGACGTTCCCGCGCCTTCTCGATATGGGCGTGCCGACATTCCTTGTCGCATCCACGGTGAACGTCGCCGTGAGCCAGCGCCTTGTCCGCAAACTGTGCCAGAGCTGCAAGGTCGAGCGCAAACTCTCGCGCAACGAGATCGCGAGCCTTCACGAGCTCATTCCCGAGCTTGACCCCGCCCTCCAGTTCTATTCGCCGAAAGGGTGCGCGGAATGCAACAACTCCGGGTACCGGGGCCGCATCGCGATCCACGAAGTGCTCGAGGTGAAGGACAGCATCCGCGCCCTCATCATGAACCGCGCAAGCGCCCAGGACATCAAGGACCAGGCGGTCAAGGATGGCATGACCACGATGGTCGAGGATGCGCTGGTAAAGGCGGGAAAAGGGCTGACCTCGATCGAAGAAATCCTTCGCGTCGTCCACGAATAGCACAATGACCATCGGAACTCCATCGATCTACTCGAAAGCGTTCGATCGCATTTCGCTCCAAGATCGCATAAACTTCGCGCGGCATCTTTCACTCGTCATCAAGGCGGGGCTGCCGATATACAACGGGCTCAGCATTATTCGAAACCAGACCCAGTCGCCCCTGCTCCAAAAAGTGATCGACGATCTGATCATCGACGTCCAGAACGGAAAATTCCTCGCTGACGGACTCGAAAAGTACCAGCATCTTTTCGGAAACTTCTTCATCAATATCGTGCGAGTAGGAGAATCTTCCGGAACGCTCGCAAAAAACCTGCTCTATCTTGCGGACGAACTCAAGCGATCGCAAGCGCTCCAAACAAAAGTGCGTTCGGCGATGATCTACCCGATCGTCATCCTGATCGCAACGCTTGCCGTCGCCGGATTTCTCACATTCTACATCTTTCCCAAGCTCATTCCGGTGTTCGCCGGCATGAACATCCAGCTCCCGCTCACGACGCGCATCATGTTGTGGATGCTTTCATTCGGCCAATCGTACGGGCTTTATCTGCTGGGGGGCATTATCGTTGTGATTATCGCCACGAAAATAATCATGGCGCAAGTGCGCGGCATCCGTTATTTTTTTGACCTTATGACGATCCATATGCCGGTTCTTTCGAATGTCATTATCGGCGTCAATATGGTAAATTTCACGCGCGTTTTGTCACTACTCCTGAAAAGCGGCGTGAAGATCGTAGAGGCGCTTACCATTACCTCGGCGACGTTTAATAATGAAGTATATCGCGATGCGCTCGCGCAATCCGAGGATGCCATGCGAAAGGGAGGGGAGCTCGGCACATACTTCTCGCAGAAGCCCGGACTTTTCCCTCCGCTCGTTTCCGGCATGGTGAAGATCGGGGAGACCACCGGCAACCTTGAGGACAACCTGGAATATCTTGCGGAATACTATGACGACGAGGTTGATGTGCGCCTCCACTCGCTCACCTCGCTCATCGAACCGCTGATGCTCATGTTCATGGGCCTGCTCGTCGGTTTCGTCGCGCTTTCCATCATCACTCCGATCTATTCCATTTCTGCAGGTTTAAGCAAGTAGCACGAAGCGGTCCGGCCATGCAATCGCCACGGAAGGGAACCACGCTGATAGATCTCCTGATGAGCATCGCGATCATCGCGCTCATTTTCGGTGGCGTCTATCTTGTCTATTTTTCCATCGAGACCGCGGTGGCGAACGTCGGCGTGCGCACTGCGGCGGTCGCGGCGATCGGAAACGAGATCGAGATGGCCCGCAATCTGCCGTACGGGAGCGTAGGTACCGTCGGCGGCATTCCGACGGGCGTCATTCCGCAGGTACAAAGCGTGACACAGGGCGGCTACGGATTCACCCTGCAGACGACCGTGTTGAACATCCATGACCCGTACGACGCTTCGCCGTCAAGTTCGCCGGTCGCGGACTACAAGCTCCTCGACATCACCGCATCGTGTCCGCTGTGCCAGAATTTTGCGCCGGTCGAGATCGCAACGACCATCGCACCGTCACTGCTCGCGCAGGGAACCGTCTACGGCTCGATATTCATCAATGTGATCGACGCGAGCGGTCTGCCGGTGCCGACCGCGACCGTGGAAGTGGTAAACGCATCCGTCACACCCAGCATCGATCTCACGGACCTCACGAACGCAAGCGGCGTATTGAAGCTTATCGGCGTGCCGACGAGTACGCAGGGGTACCAGATCTTCGTCACGAAGCCCGGCTATTCGAGCGCACAGACATATCCGCTTGGCGCCGCCGGGAACCCGAACCCCATCCAACCGGATATTACCGTAGCCTCGCAAACGGTGAGCAATGTTACCTTTGCGATTGACCGCGTGAGCGCATTCACCGTAGCAACCGAGGATGACCGCTGCAATCCGATCGGCAACGAAACGTTCGGCATGAGCGGCAGCAAGCTCATCGGCACAAATCCGAACGTCCTCAAATTTTCGACGACGACCGCGACTGACGCATCCGGCACGGCATCGTTCCCGGATACGGAATGGGATACGTACACCCTCGCCCTGAACGATCCTTCAAAGAACATTGAAGGGACCATCCCGTTCGATCCGATCACGATCAATCCAAGCTCCTCCGTGAATTTCCAGTTCATTCTCCAGCCTGCGGTGAATCCGGCGCTTCTTGTGACCGCCGCGGATGCGGCAACCGGCGCCGGCATCCCGGATGCCGCCGTGACGATCACGAACGGCGGAACGCAGATGGCGCAAACGACCGACCATGCCGCATTCGGCCAATCCGACTGGTCTGGAGGGCAGTATGTGAGCCAAGACGGCGGAATCGATACGGCGACCCCCGGCATGCTCACCATGCTTGCAAATGCAAGCGGCACGTATCAAACCACGACGGCCGACTGGCTTATTTCGGACACGTTCGATATCGGCAGCGGTGCGAGTTCGAGCTTCAACGCCATCTCATGGAGCCCCGTCGCGCAACCGTCCGGTACCTCGCTCTCGTTTCAGGTCGCCGCGAACAATGATGGTGCCACATGGAATTTTGTCGGCCCCGACGGCACTGGAAACACCTACTTCACCACAAGCTCGACCCTGCCCGCATCGCTCGCCGGCAATCGCTATCTCCGATACAAAGTATATATGCGCACGGCCGACCAGAACGTCACGCCATCCCTGAACAGCGTTTCCGTTGATTTCACCGGCCCGTGCGTGCCGCCGGGACAAACGCTCTTTGACGGCCTTACGACAGGAACCTATTCCATCACCGCTACCGCGCCAAATTATGCGACCGCCACCGGCACCGCCGTTGTGAACGGCGGATATCAGTCGGCAACAATATCAATGACACGCCAATAATATGCCCACCGACCCGCGTGAACGAAACGGATTTTCGCTTGTCGAAGTGCTTGTCGTTGTCGCGATTGCGACCATGGTCGTACTCGTCGTCGGCAACTTCGGCAATAATATCGCTGGCCTCAACACGCTTGTATCACTCGAACTCGGATCGAAGTCGGATGTTAGCCAGACGCTCCAGGTGATGACCGAGGAAATCCAGTCGGCGGAAACCTCGGCTGCCGGCACCTATCCGATCGATTCCGCAAGCACTTCGTCGTTCGCTTTCTATAGCGATATCAATAAAAACGGCATGGCGGAATACGTACGCTATTTTTATGCCTCATCGACCATTTATAAGGAAGAAATCGATGCGACCGGGACGCCGGCGGTCTACCCCACGTCGAGCGCGATCGTCTACGATGTGATCGATAACGTCCTCATCCCGTCATCGACGCCGCTTTTCTCTTATTATGGGGCGTCATATACCGGTACGCAGGCTCCGCTCGCGGAACCGGTCGGCCTGTCGGCGATCCGCCTCGTCGGCGTCACGTTCGAAGTACAGGCGAACCAGTCCTCGACCATGCAAGCCGCACCCCCGCAATATTTCTCGCAGCTCATCGACATGCGCAACCTTGACAGCAACTGACATGACGACCGTCACAATAGGCAAGAAACCGCACCGCGGGGGACAGCTCGCCATCGAGCTTCTTTTCCTTTCCGCGATCGTCATCGCGCTCATCGGGGGATTCGTCTCTCTTGCAGTATCATTCCTCAATCTTTCCGTACGCGCCCAGAACGAAGCGCAGGCACAGGCGATCGCCGAAGCGGGGATCGAATATTACAAATGGCATCTTGCATATGCGCCACAGGATTTCACTGACGGGACCGGCAAACCGGGCCCATACGTTCACCAGTACTATAACGAAACCGGTGCGGATATCGGGCAGTTCTCGCTTTCGATCATCCCGCCATCGAATGGATCGACCATCGTCACAATTACGAGCACCGGGAGCGTGAATGCGGATGCATCGGTCAAAAAAATGATCCGGGTGCGGCTCGGCATCCCTTCGTTCGCGCAATATGCATGGGCAATGAACAGCCCTGTCTATTTCGGCTCCACTGCCCAGGTGTATGGCACGATCTATTCGAACAACGGCATCCATTTCGACGGCGTCGCACACAACCTCGTCGAAAGCGCCCTCACGACATACACCGATCCGGACACGGGACTCAATGAATGGGCGGTATACACCGATGGCCCGCCGGCCGATCCCCAGCCGCCGACGCCGTACGGCGCGCAACCGAACATATTTTTGGCAGGACGATCGATCGGCGTGCCCGCGATCGATTTCGCCGGCATCACAGCAGATCTTGCCGCAATAGAGGCGGAGGCGCAGGCATCCGGCACCTACTTTGGCAATTCCGGCGCAAAAGGATGGGATCTTGCACTCGCAACGACATCGTATTCGCTCTATACCGTGACCGCAACCTCATCGCCATCGAGATATTGCCTGCAAAGCAGTGCCGGGCAAACCGGCTGGGATCTTTGGAGTATTGCGAACGAAACGCTCTACGCCACTGGAACCATTCCGCAAAACGGGGATATGTTCTTTGCCGATAATCTCTGGGTACGCGGAAACGTCGACGGCGTGCGCGTGACCATCGCCTCCGCGCGTTTTCCGGCGAATCCCACGACCTATTCGAATATCACGGTTAACAACAGCATCACGTACACGAATTTTAACGGGTCGGACACGATCGCTCTCGTCTCGCAAAATAACATTAACATCGGCTACGCCTCGGACAATAACTTAACGATCGATGCGGCACTCATCGCGCAGAACGGGTGGATCGGGCGCTATTATTACAGTTCATATTGCGGCACCGATTATCTGCGCAATTTGCTCACCACGTACGGCACAATGGCTACCAATTTGCGTTCCGGAGTATTTTACGGCACGAGCGGCTATGAAAACCGAACGTACAATTACGATGCAAACCTCCTTTACAGCCCGCCGCCCAGTTTTCCGCTCACCACCGATGGCTACCAACTGCTTTCATGGCAGGAACTGCAATAGGTAATCGTGGTAGAATAGGGACATGAAGAACGTATCGCGCGCCGGATTCACGCTTATAGAGGTTCTGATCACCGTAGCGCTTGTCGTCATCCTCACCGGCATATACCTCCTTGACGCGAATCCGGGAGGACAGCTGGCCGCCACGCGCAACAATCGTCGCACCGTGGATCTGGAGAACATCATGCTCGCGATCAAACAGAACATCGCTGACCAGGGGAACGAACAATTCGGCTGCGCTGCCGGCCCGATTCCGACCACTACCGAGATCATGGCAAGCGCGCGCGGTACCGGATACTACAACATCGCCCCGTGCCTGGTGTCGACGTACATCGAAGCAATGCCCTTCGATCCGGTCGCCTCAAGCGCATATTACGCCTCGCCTTCCGACTACAACACCGGCTATACGATCATGATGAACGCGTCTGGAACGATCATCCTCTCCGCACCATATGCGGAACTCGGAAAAACGATCACGTGGCAATGACCCGCCCTCATTGTCCAATGGGAGCAAGGTAGATCGGCCCGTATGTTGCGCTCGAACCCGCTCTTTGCATCGCGGTCATCTCATAATAGAATGGCTTGTTCAGCGTGCCATCAACGATCTGGAGCGAATACGATCCCGTGCCCCCCGGATCCTTCTGCACAAGAAACTGGTTCCACGGCCCCGTCGAGGATGCTGCGCGCGAGAAAATGAGATCGTTCGTGTTGGAAGGAAGATCTTGCCAGCCCACTTCGACACTTTGGTTTATATGCTGGACCCAGAATGAACCTTGCGTTCCTGCATACCCCATAACCTGCACTTGCGGGTTGTAATAGGGATCGCCGCTCGGGGCAGCACCGCCACCACCGCCCGTCGTCCCGCTTGCCGCCATATTCGTTCCGCTCGCCGCGATCGTCGTCGCAGACGTCGTGGCGTTCGAAACGCTTTGCGTCGTCGATGCGCCTGTTGTCTGCTGGGGCTGATTGTCGGTTTGGTTATTCTGTCCGCTGCCCGTGCCAGTCTCATTGTTTTGCGCCCCAGACATCGTCGCAGTTGGGATGGTCGACGACGATATCCAAAGGACATTGCTCCCGGTGCCATTCTGGCCGCCGCCGATACCATTCTGGCCGTTCGTGCCACTACCGACCGCCTGCACGTAGTACTGGTACCCGAGGTCGTCCGGAGTAAGATCAAACTGCGCATTCCCGGATAGTGCCTGGCCGACAGGAACGGATACTGTCTTCCATAGTTCCCATGAACTCGTTGCTGCCGTCCTGCTGCGAAAAATATCAAGTGCCGCTGTGCCGGCAGGCAGGTCGCTCCAGCGCACCATAAGCGTGCGCGTCTTTCCGTTTGCCTGGATGGCGAGCGTCACGCTCGGGGGTGCGGGCGGCGGGGGTGCGGAACCCGCAGGAGATTCCGGCAACACCGATGCAGTGGGGACATATACGCCGTTCAGCTGGACGATCAAAACCGCTGCCGCGCCGATGATGATGAGCCCAAGGATCCAAAGGATGATGAACTGGTGTTTCGAAAAGAATTCTTTCATGAAAAAAATTCGACAAGCGCGACCTCGAGCGGCACGATCGCGAACGGGGAATAGCGCATCTCTGCGTACGCGCGGATGAGCGCCTTTTCGAACTTCACGAGCCCCTGCACGTCCGCCGCCGCGCCGAGCCCCTGCGCGCCCGCAACCTCGTCCTTCGTGAGATCGCGTTCCATGATCGCCTTGAGCGACGGATTCACCTTGAGCGACAGCACTTTGCGCAGATAGTGGATAAGGTCCTTCGTAAACTGCACCAGATTGTGGCCGTCCTCGTTCAGCTCGTCGAGATAGGCGAGCGTGCCGGGCAGGTCTTTTTTAATGATCAGCTCCGCGAACGCATGTACTTTCTTGAGCCCCGTGCGCCCGGTGACGCGCTCCGCGTCGGCGAGCGTGATGCCGTTTTTCTTCGTGCCGCCCGCCGAAGCGCCGCCGAGCGCCGAGATCTGCTCAAGCAGAGATTCCGCATCGCGAAAGCTTCCTTCCGCCGCCGCGGCGATGAGCTCTACGGCCGCCTCGTCGATCATTATTTTTTCCTCCTTCGCGATCGCGGCAAGCTTCTCCATGATCGTCGCTTTCGCGAGCTTTTTGAACACGAACCGCTGAGCGCGCGACGTGATCGTCGGCGGCAGCTTCTCGAACTCGGTCGTCGCCATGATGATTGCCGCGTGCTTCGGCGGCTCCTCCAAGGTTTTGAGCAGGGCATTGAACGCGGCGCCGGTCAGCATATGCGCCTCGTCTATGATGTACACCTTGTGCGCGCCGGGCGTGGAAGGGGAGACCTGGATGCTTTCCTTGAGGTTGCGGATCTCGTCGATGCCGCGATTCGACGCCGCGTCGATCTCGACGACGTCCATTGAATTTTGCGCGTCGATCGCCAGGCACTCGCGGCACTCGTTGCACGGCTCGCCGAGGGCCGCGAACTTCGGGTCCGTGCGCCGCTTCTCGCAGTTGAGAAGCTTCGCGATAGATCGG
>JAKAGE010000051.1 GCA_021817655.1 bacterium | reverse complement strand
GCCATTGACGACATACTGTCCGTCAAGAACGGGCTTTGTGGGCGGAATGGGCGCGGGCTGGGCGAATGTCATATTGGGGACTTCGGGGAGTGCCTGGGTCATGAACGCGCTCCACATCGGTACGGCGGCAAGGACGCTGAAGCCATTGCGCTGCATCGGGGCGTTGTTGTTGTTTCCGGCCCAAACGCCGACCGCAAGCGATGGGCTGTAGCCCATCGCCCATGCATCGCGATAGTCGTTGGAAGTTCCCGTTTTCAAGGCGACATCATACCCCGGGAAGACGGTGAGGTTCTCGCTCGCGCCCATAAGCGGTGCGCGGGCGGTCGGATCGGAAAGGACGTCGTTGATGAGGTTTACGGATTGCGCGTCCGCCACCTGTGTCGCCTGATCACTCCATGACTGGAGCACGTTCCCGTTCGCGTCAGCGACGGAGAGGATCATTGATTGGGCGTGTTTGGTGCCTCCGGATGCGAGTACGGAATATGCCTGCGTGAGATCGATAAGCTTCACTGCGCCGCCGCCGAGAACAAGGGAAAGACCGTATTGCGAGGGGTCGCCAAGCGTGGTGATGCCGAAGTTCGTCATGTTCTGGATGGCGTTCTTCTCGCCGACGAGATAGAGCATTTTTACGGCGGGGACGTTCACGGATTGCGCAAGGGCGTCCCGGACGGTCATCGGGCCGGCGAATGTGCCTTCGAAATCGACCGGATGGAAGCAGGTTTTGTTCGTGGAATTATAATCCGGCACGGCAGGGCAGCTTGGGTCGGTGCTGAATTCCGTCGGAACGTCGAAAAGGATCGTGTCGGGCGTATATCCCATCTGGAATCCGGTGAGATACACAAACGGTTTAAGGGACGACCCGGGCTGGCGAAGCGCCTGGGTGGCGACGTCGAAATTGCCGTCGTTGGCGGCATCGAAATAATTCGCGGAGCCGACCAGCGCGAGAATCTGGCCGGTGGTCGGGTCTTCCGCCACAAGGGCGCCGTTCGTGGCGTCGTAGAGTTTTTTGTCGCGCGCGACCCCTGCGGCGACCGCAGCTTCCGCCTGTTGCTCCATCGGCCAATTGAGCGTTGTTATCACTTTTAAGCCCCCATTGTCCACCTCGTTCTCGCCGTATTGCTGCACGAGCTGGTTTACGACCGCCATGACAAAGTGCGGCGCCCGTATCCCGCCCGCTGCCGGCGGCTGGAAGACGATCTTTTCGCTCTCCGCAGCGGTAAGCTGCGCCTGCGTGATCATCCCCTGCTGTTCCATTTGCTGAAGGACGAGGCGCTGGCGCTGGAGGAGTTCGTTGACGTGGGTGCCCCACGGAGAATAATATGTCGGCGCCTGCGGAAGCGACGCGAGCACCGCGCTTTGCGCAAGGTCGAGCTGGGAGGCCGGGATGCCGAAATATTCCTCCGCAGCCTCCCCGACGCCGGAGATGTTCGGGCCGTATGGCGCCTCGTTCAGATAGAGCGCAAGGATCTGGTCTTTCGAGTAGTATTCATTGAGCTTGACCGCAAGGATGAGTTCGCGGATCTTGCGGGAGATCGTCCGATGAAGCGTCAGGAACGCCGTGCGCGCGAGCTGCTGGGTGATGGTCGAACCGCCTTCGGCGAACGAATGGGTCAGAACATCGACCCAGAGCGCGCGAAGGATGCCGCCGACGTCGAATGCCGGCTCGTTATAGAAATTCTTGTCTTCGATGGCGACCGTCGCATCTTTCATGCTTTGAGGAACGTCACTCCAGGAAACAAGGGTCCGCCGCTCTCCGTTATTAATGTCATACAGGAGAACGGTGCCGGTGCGGTCGTAGATCTTGGTCGACTGGCTGATCTGTTGGCTGCCGATCTCCTGGATCGACGGTACGGTCTTCGCAAGGTAAAGTACCCACAAGCAGACAACGATAAAAAGAGCGGCAACGGCAATTCCCGCGACCTGAAGCGCCCTTGTCAGCCGCCGCCGGCCCCGCTTCTTCACTCCGCCCTTTTTTTGCTTTAAAATTGCTTCACGCTCGTCTTTCATAACATTAGGCCCGTTCCTTTATTCTACTCTTTTTTGCGCGGCGAAGAAATAAAAAAGCCTCCCGGTTCAAGCGTTTCCCTCGCGGGTCCCGCTCCGAAAAAGGAGGCGTTTTTGTGGTTATTCCTCTGTGGTCATACTCTCGGCGCCCGCATCGTCCGCGCCGCCATCGTCGCCGCCAAGGAATTCGTCATCATCCTCGTCGGCATCGTCATCATCCTCGATGTCGGGGCTGTCGATCTCGATCTCGTCGCCGTCCTCATCGCTCAACCCACGAAATGCGAGCTGTAAGGGGAATAGTTCGATCACCATAAATTCCGATGTTTCACGACCTTTAATTTTTCAACCAGTATATTGTATCACTGCACCGTGTCAAGCGAGCGGTCTCCTGTGGATAATATCGCGAGCGCGAGCGCGTCGCTCGCATCATCGATAACGTCGATGTCGGGCCTTTTAAGAATGAGGCGCACCATTTTAAGCACCGCTTTCTTGTCCGCCATGCCGTATCCGGCAACGCCGAGCTTCACTTCGTTCGGGGTGTATTCCTTTATGGGAACGCCGCGCGCCTTTATCGCAAGGATGATGACGCCGCGCGCCTGGGCGACCGCGAGCGCCGTCTTGGTGTTTTTCGAGAAAAAAAGCTTTTCTACGGCGACGACATCCGGGCGGTGCTTCGCGATGAGGCCGTCGATGCCCGCGCGGATCTCCTCGAATGCGTCGGCGTCGTTCGCGGCCGTGACCGCGAGGATGCCGGCATCGACGAATTCCGGCGCGCCGCCGCGCGACGGCGCCGACACCACTCCGTATCCCACGCGGCGCGTTCCCGGGTCGATGCCGATCGCGATCATGTCACTATTCGGGGAAAACGATATTTGTGTAGACATCCTGGACGTCGTCATTGTCTTCGAGCGCCTCAAGGAGTGCAATGAGCTTGCCGCGTTCGCTCTCGTCCGCGAGCTCCTGCGGGAATTTCGCCGTCCACGCGCCATCTTTTTTTTCGAACGCCCATTGCACGCTGCCGCTTTCCGCCCACTTGCCGTTATGGTCGCGGAGGATCGTTTTCACCTCTTGCACCGCCCGGTTGCGGTTGTCGCTCACCGCCTCAATGAGGATCGCCGCGGCGCCCGGACCGTAGGCTTCGAACATGAGCTCGTCGAGCTTCGCCGACGGATCCGATGCGCGCGTTACCGCGCGGTCGATGGTGTCCGCAGGCACTCCTGCCTCCCGCGCTTTTGCGATCGCCGTCCTGAGGCGCGGGTTAAAGTCCGGATTCGGCTCGGCCGCCGCGGCGGCCGAAACGAGCTTCAGCGCCTTCGAGAACACCTTCCCGCGCCTTTTGTCGGTGATCTCCTTTTTGTGTTTAATTCCTGCCCAATGGGAATGGCCTGACATAGTATGGTTTCTTATCCGTATTATATCGCCCGACTTTGGCAAAAAGAAGTCCGCGCAGAATGCCTGCGCGGACAAAGTCCGCAAAACTTATCACTGCTGTCGGATCGGGGGTGCCGCGAACATGTCCATCGTAAGCAATACGTTCGTCCGGCCCAACCCTGCTACAACAGAGAATTCGGCCACCCGCCCGTCCGCAAGCTGGACGGCGAGGTCGTACCCCCCGCCCACCAAAGGGAGTGCCCGGTTCCATGCGCCGGAAAATTCTCCGACGTATCCGAGGATCCTGTAGCGGCCGTTATTGCCACCCAGGTAGACCCGGCCGCTTTCAACGGCTCTTTTTTGATCGGACGACAGCCGGCTCAGGTTGAATTTTATCCCCGGCCCGGGACCGAGGACGTACCCCGGGGCATAGCCGTATGCCCCGTACATCTGCGGTCCATATGCATAGGCCGCGTTACACTGGGGACACATCCATGGGCCCCAGTACTGGGCCTGGAGTGGCGGGATCGCCCCCACGAACGCCAACACAACGAAAAACAGCCGTATCTTCATGCTTCCTCCTCCGCGCCCAGCGGACGCAAAATCAAAGAACGATAATATTATATCATCTAAATAGTGTTATTGTCAATAATCCACAAAACCCCCTAATGTCCATGCTTTCCAGCAATACTGTTCGGCGGTATCATCAGTAAAATACCCTCCAATGGCGGACGAAAAAAAAGAAGATCTGAAATCGCAGATTGCGCGGCTCCATCGGGAAGGAGAAGAGCGCGCGGCCCAGCGGCTCGCGGAAAAGCTCGGCCTCCAGTATGTGGACCTCGGGAAAGTGCCCGTTACCCTCGATGCCGTGAGGCTCGTTCCCGAAAGTGACGCAAAAGACGGCAGGGTCGCTGCGATAGAGATAAAAGGAGAGCGCGTTGCGCTTGCCGCGATCGACCCGGAGTTGCCGGCGGCCAGGCATGTTGCGGAGATGCTTTCGGCGAAAGGATATCAAGTGAAGGTCGTCGTCGTTTCGACGTCCGGGATGGAGGCGGCATGGAAGTTCTACCAATTCATCAAGCCCGAGGCCGAAGAGATCACGGGCAAGGTGGACATCGCCAAAGATCGCCTTGACGCGCTCAAGGCGCAGCTTACGACCATTGATGCCGTGCACAAAGCGATCGAGGAGATCCCGATCACGAAGGCGTCGCCGCCCCAACTTCTCGAGATCATCCTTGCCGGAGCGCTCGGCCTGCGGACGTCGGACATCCACACGGAGGCGGAGGACAAAAAGGCAAAGATCCGTTTCCGCATCGACGGGCTCCTTCACGATATCTATAGCGACATCCCGCTCGGCATTTACCGCACGTTCGTGTCGCGCATCAAGCTGCTCTCTCAGATGAAGCTGAACGTCCGCGAAGCGGCACAGGACGGGCGATTCACGATCGGGCTCGGCGGGAAGGATGTGGAGATGCGCGTATCGGTGATCCCGGCGGAGTTCGGCGAAACGATCGTCATGCGCATTCTCGATCCTTCGGCGACGATGGTGGGCCTTCCGGACCTCGGGCTCCGGCCGGACAATCTGGAGCTCGTGAAGAAGCAGATCGCGCGGCCGAACGGACTGATCCTCAATACCGGCCCGACGGGATCCGGCAAGACGACGACGCTCTACGCGTTCCTTCGCACCATGAACGACCCGACGGAGAAGATCATCACGCTCGAGGATCCGATCGAATATCGCATCGAAGGCATCGAGCAGACGCAGGTGAATGACGAGGAGGGGTATACGTTCGCGAATGGTCTCCGCGCGATCGTGCGCCAGGACCCGGACGTGATCCTTGTCGGGGAGGTGCGCGACCTCGAGACGGCGGATATCGCCCTGCAGGCGGCGCTCACCGGGCACCTTGTGCTCTCCACGCTGCACACGAACGACGCGGCGGGCGCCGTG
>JAKAGE010000050.1 GCA_021817655.1 bacterium | reverse complement strand
CAAAGCGGCGCGCGCGGTCCAGCTGATCCGTAAAGAATGCTTTTTCGGCATCGCTGCCGGCGAACTGCTTCGAGCCCCCATAGCCGCCGCAATCGCGGTGCAGCATGAGGACGACACGCTTCGTTCCGTGGAGCATCGCGGACTTCTTGATCTGGTCGAGCACGAAATCGCGGTCCGACGAAGGCGCCCCGTCGTCCGCCGCGAGCGCCTTGGCGCCGCCCGCCACCTTCACGAGATCGATGTGCCCCCAGCCCTCCTGCTTGCCGAACGCCTTGAGCAGCTTATAGAACCGGTCGTCAAAGCACCACACGACGCAGGCATCGGCGGTATAATGTCCGTTCTCTGATCTGAAATCGACGAAGGGCTCCGCGGAAATTTCCATGGCAATAGTGATCTGATTTATCTCTCCCTATGGCACGCGCTCATTTGGTCCCCTCCTCTACAAGAATCTTCACGGTATTGCCCTTGTCCATCTCGAGGAATCCCGACGTGACGGGAATATAGGATTTCTTCTGTTCGTCATCGGTGATCATGATCGTCCCCGCGGCAAGAAGCGAAATGATGGGCTCGTGGTCGTCGAGGATGGTGATCTCCCCCGAGCGCGTGTTGCAAGTCACCGATCTCGCCTCACCCTCGAAGAGGACTCTCTGCAGTGAGTAAACGCCAAGTTTCATGCACGAGTGCTATTTTGCCGCCGCGGCCGCAGTGCCGACCTCCTCGATCCCTCCCTTCATATAGAACGCCTCCTCCGGAAGATCGTCATACTTGCCGTCGAGGATCTCGCGGAAGCTCTTCACCGTGTCCCCGAGCGGGACGTATTTTCCCGGGATGCCCGTGAATTGCTCGCCGACGAAGAACGGCTGGGAGAGGAAGCGCTGGATCTTGCGCGCGCGATACACCGTCTGGCGGTCGGTATCGGAAAGCTCCTCGATACCGAGGATCGCGATGATATCCTGGAGTTCCTTGTATCGCTGGAGCGTCTGCTGGACGGCGCGCGCAACGTCATAGTGCTCCTGGCCGACGATCTTCGGATCGAGCGCGGACGAGGACGACGCGAGCGGGTCGACGGCCGGATAGATGCCGATCTCCGTCAGCGCGCGGGAAAGCACAATCGTGGAATCAAGATGGCTGAACGTGGTCGCGGGCGCCGGGTCCGTGATGTCATCCGCCGGAACATAAATTGCCTGCACCGACGTAATGGAGCCCTTCTTGGTGGACGTGATCCGCTCCTGCAGCTCGGCCATCTCGGACGCGAGCGTCGGCTGATAGCCCACCGCAGACGGCATGCGGCCGAGGAGCGTGGACACTTCGGAGCCAGCCTGCGAATAGCGGAAAATGTTGTCGATGAAAAGCAGGATGTTCTTCCCCTCCTCGTCGCGGAAATATTCGGCCATCGTGAGCGCGGAGAGCGCGACACGGGCGCGGGCGCCGGGCACCTCGTTCATCTGGCCGAACACGAGCGCGGTCTTCGCGATGACGCCCGATTCCTTCATCTCGCCGTAAAGGTCGTTTCCTTCGCGCGTACGCTCGCCGACGCCGGCGAACACGGAGTATCCGCCGCCCACCTCGGCTACGTTGCGGATGAGTTCCTGCAGGAGCACCGTTTTGCCGACGCCGGCGCCGCCGAACAATCCCACTTTTCCGCCCTTGATGAACGGGCAGATAAGGTCGATCACTTTGATTCCCGTTTCGAACACTTCCACCTTCGTGGCCTGCTCAGTGAACTTCGGCGCGTCGCGATGGATCGGCAGGTGCTTTTTGAACGGCGCTTTCGGCGTCGTGAGCGGATTGCCGAGCACGTCGAAAATGTTGCCGAGCGTTTCCTCGCCCACCGGCACCTCGATCATGCGGCCTGTATTCGTTACCGCCGCACCGCGCGCGAGGCCGTCCGTCGGCGCCATCGAGATGGCGCGGACCTTGCCCGGCTCGAGGTGCTTCACGACCTCCGCTGTGATCTCGCCTTTGCCGTGTTCGGCATCCGCGCTCGTGGCGATCGTGACCGCCGTGTAGATCGGCGGCAGCTCCGTTCCTTCGCCGAAATCGATATCGACGACCGGTCCGATGATCTGCACCACCTTCCCCTTCTTGAGTTCCGTTTTCGTTGATTGAGCCATGATAGAAAGATTACTCCATCGCCTGGGCGCCCGACGTGATCTCGATGATCTGCGCCGTGATCGCGGCCTGACGGGACTTATTATAGACCATCGTGAGCGTTTCGGAAAGCTCCGAGGCGTTGTCCGACGCGTTCTTCATCGCCACACGGCGTGCCGAATGCTCGGACGCGTTCGCCTCGAGAATGGCGTGGTACAGCCGGATCCTGAGCAGCTTCGGCGCAAGCTCCTCCAAGACCTCGCGCGGCGACGGCTCGATGAGATAGCCGTTATGCGCGCCGTTCATGAACGACTCTGATTTCGCGTAGTCCGCATAGCGGCCGGCGCGCGGGATCGTTTCCTCGATCGATTCCTTGATCTTCTCGTACCCGACCGGAAGGAACTCGCGCGTCACCGCATCCTGCCGGAGCGCGGTGACGAACGTCGTGAAGAACGCCAGCACCCGGTCGAAATCGCGGCGTATGTAGCCGTCGATCAGGAAATCCGCGACCGGCCCGATCTCGCTCAGGCTGCTCGTATCGCCCATGCGGCTGAACGACGCAACGATCTTCGCGCCGCGCCGTTCGAGATAGCTCTTCGCCTTCTGCCCGATGGCGATGAACGAAAGGTGCGGGTCCGTGATCGCAAGGCCGTTCTCTTTCATATGCGTTTCGAACCGTCGGATGACCGCGCCGTTGAACGAGCCGGCGAGGCCGCGGTCGGAGGTCATGAGGAGGATCGCGGTGTTCTGCGGGTCGCGCTGCTCAAAGAGCGTGGGCGTCGGCACATCCGTGAGGGCAGAGAGCCTGCCCAGGAGTTCGAGCGCGGCGTACGCGTACGGCCGCGACTCGAGCGCGAGCTCCTGCGCGCGGCGCATCTTCGTCGCGGCCACGAGTTCCATCGCCTTCGTGATCTGTCCGATGTTCGCGACGCTCTTCATGCGCCGCTTGAGGTTCTGTCCGGATTCCATGAAGATTCGCTGCGTGCGTTACTTGGCAAGGAAGCGCGCGATCGCCTCCTTCAGTTTATTTTCCACCGCCTCGTCGAAGAGGCCCGTTTCGCGGATCGGCTTCAGGATATCGCCCTCATGGAGCTTCGCAAGATATTCAACGAGCGCACGCTCGGTTTTCTGGATATCTTCCACGGGAATGCTCTCGAAATAATTGTTGAGCACCGCGTAGAATACGCAGACCTGCTCTTCCACCGGCATCGGATCAAGATCGGATTGTTTCAGGACCTCGTTGATCTTCTGTCCCTGCAGGATGCGCTTGCGCGTCGCTTCATCCACGTCCGTCGCGAATTGCGCGAACGCCTGGAGCTCGCGGAACTGCGCGTGCGCGAGCTTGAGCTTGCCCGCCACCTTTTTCATCGCCTTCGTCTGCGCGGCGGAACCGACGCGCGACACCGAAATGCCGACATTCAACGCCGGCCGCTGGCCCTGGTTGAACAGGTCCGTTTCAAGATAGATCTGGCCGTCCGTGATGGAAATGATGTTCGTCGGGATGTACGCCGTCACGTCCCCCAGCTGCGTCTCGACGATCGGAAGCGCAGTGAGCGAACCGCCGCCCTTCTCTTTGGAAAGCTTCGCCGAACGCTCGAGCAGGCGCGAATGCAGGTAGAACACGTCGCCCGGATACGCCTCGCGGCCGGGCGGGCGGCGGAGCAGGAGCGAGATCTGCCGGTATGCCCACGCATGCTTGGACAGGTCGTCGTAGACGATGAGCGCGTCCATGCCCTTATCGCGGAAATATTCGCCGATCGCGGTGCCCGCATACGGCGCAAGATACCACATGGCCGCGGGCGATGATGCCGACGCTGACACGATGATGGAATACTTGAGGGCGTCGTGCTGGCGAAGGGTTTCCGCGATCTTCACGATCTTTGATTCCTTCTGGCCCACCGCCACGTAGATGCAGATCGGCGTGCGGCGGCCAGTGTCGTTCTTTTGGTTCAAAATGGCGTCCAGCGCGACGGCCGTCTTTCCCGTCGAACGGTCGCCGATGATGAGCTCTCGCTGGCCCCGGCCGATGGGGATCAGCGCGTCGATCGCCTTGATGCCCGTATGGACCGGCGTATTCACGCCCTCGCGCTCAAGGATGCCCGGCGCGCGCGCTTCGAGCGGATTGCGCTTGGCTTTTGCGGCATCCTTGAAGACCGGACCCTGGCCGTCCATCGGATTGCCGAGCGGATCTACGACGCGCCCGATGAGCTCGTCGCCGACCGCGATCGAAAGGACGTCTCCCGTGCGCCGCACCGTGTCGCCCACCGCCACCGCGAGATAGTCGTCGAGCACGAGCCCGCCGATCGATTCCTCTTCGAGGTTGAGCGCGAGCGCCGTGCGGTTGCCATGCTCCGTTTCGATTATCAAAACCTCCTGGCTCACCGCGTTGCGGAGCCCCAGGATTTTCACAATGCCGTCGCCGACCTCGATGACGCGGCCGACCTCCGCCCACTCGGGCTTCTCTTTATATCCTTCGATGTCCCTTTTCAGTTTTTCGATTATTTCGTATGACATGATTGAAAACGATTCTATACCGTACTGCCCAGCGCGCGATTCAGCTTGCGTTTCAGCGAGCCGTCGAACTGCATCTCGTCGTTCACCGTGATCCTCACGCCCGCAATAAGCTCGGGGAGTATCCGCCGCACGACGATATCGCCCGATTTGGTGAATTTTTCCAGCTCGTGCTCCTGCGTCTTGGTCAGCTCCCGCGCCGATGCGATCACGACCTTTCGCACGCCGTCCTTCCCGCGCGCGAACCGCGATGCTTCCTCGAGGATTTTACGAAGGTGCCCTTCATCGCCGTTCTCGCGCACGATCTTCAGAAAATTCTTCGCCGCCGCACTGTCATCCACCCGGCGATCGCTCAGGACCTCTACCAGCGCCTTCGCATAAATGTGCGCGGAATATTTCATGCCGGCTGCTGCTTTGCTTCGTTCACCGCCTTTGCGATCAGCGCGTCGTCGATCTGCTCCGGCGCAAGCTCCACCGTTCTCACGATGGCGCGGCGGACAAATGCCGCCGCCTCCTTTTCCATTTCGCGGCGGACGGCCTCCTCCTCCGAGCGCAAACGCGCCGCCGCGCCCGCCGCCGCCGCCTCCTCCTTCCGCTTCGCTTCAGCGACAAGCTTCTCCTCGAGGGATTTCGCTTCCTTTTCCGTCCGCTGGAGGATTCCCATCGCCTCGGTCTCCGCCTCGCGGATTTTTCCTTTGCCGATCTCGTCGATCTCGTGCAGGCGCCGTTCGGCTT
>JAKAGE010000049.1 GCA_021817655.1 bacterium | reverse complement strand
CTCCACCCAGGTACCAAAGGTTCTGACGTCCTCTACTAATATAATAGGGTTACGACGGCGGTTAAGTCGGGATAAATCCGATGTTGACTTTTCATCGATCGGCTGTATTATACTGATGTATCACCACGAAAAGGCTCCCTGAAGGTTTCGTCCTTCTGGGGCCCTTTTCATTTTTGGGGCCTTTTGCCGTTCGGAGAATATTCCAGCTTCCCCTTCATCCGGCTGATGAACGATGTGTATTTGAGATGTTCGTCATTTACCTTTTTCAATAATGACGAATAGCGGTGCTCGTTAGGGATCAGCACCTGCGCCAGTTTGCCCTGGGTTTTTAGATAATCGACCAGCGAATAGTAATCGCCGTCGCCCGCCACGATCACCGCTTTGTCGTAATTTGGATATTCCACCATCGCGCGGAGTACGAGATCGGCGTCGCAATTCCCCTTCGTTGTGCCATCCTTGTATGTGAGCACCGGCTTGAACACCAGGATATAGCCGCTCTGCTGGAGGCCGGTATACATCGCCTGATTCTGCGGGAGATAGCCAATGAAAAGGAATGCTTTCTGGACGTGGTATTTGTCTGAAAGGAATTTTCTGAACTTGCCGTAATCGAGCGGCCAGCCGACGATTTTCATCGCCTGATACAGATTGTTGCTGTCGATGAACGCGGCGTTGTTTCCCATGCCTCAGATTATCCTCCGGGTGCGCTAATTTATCAAACGCGGGTGATATAAAACTATATATAGCTTCTCAAAATATCACAGTCATATATAGTTTATACTTCCCTACCTATCAGACAGGTCCTGACTTCCTCCACCCGGGCACCCTCCCTACGCGACGCCTTCCCCGAAGGCCTCGTCGGCGGCATCGGCCTCCGCGTCCTGCTTCGTCTTATGGATAGTCCCGTCGATGTGGTTCGCCGGCACGTAGATCGTGACGATCTTCAGCGAATCGCCGCCTGTGTTCAGGAAATTGTGCCTCGTCCCCGGCGTGACCACGAAAACATCGCCCGCGCGGAACGGCCGCTCCTCCCCGTCAAGGATCGCCTTCCCTTCGCCGCTCAGGAGAAATAGCGTCTGCTCGACGTGCGGGTGCGTCTCCTCGCCCACATCCTCGCCCGGCTTGATGTCCATCACGACCAGCTGGCTCTTTGTTCCCGTAAAAAGCACCTTCCGGAAGAACGTGTTTTCTTCCGCCTCTTTTCGATAATTTCCCGAGTAGGCCATAGGTACAGCATAGCACTTTGCCTTTCCTTGTGCGAATGGTATAATGATACCAACTAAAATCACCATAAAAACGCCATGGCATTTTGGAACAGAAATAAATTCGAGGCGGCAAAACCATCGGAAGAAGAGATCCGCGAGGCGCGGATCGCGGAGATCAAAACAATGACCGCCGACCTTACGAAAAAACTCGCCGAACTGGAACTGAATGCAGATGCTTTCCGGGAAAAATATGTGCGATCGGCAAACGACGGCGCGGATCTCAATGCGCTGAAGGCGCGGATCGCGGAGCTCGAAGCCGAACGTGAAAAACTCGAATCTCAAAAAGAATCCGGCGAAGGGCAGAAGGAGATCGCAGCGTAACCGCCAAAAAAAATGATCCCGGCCCCCGGCTCGGGATCATTTTTTCTTGCGCCGGAGCTCGCGAAGCGTGAATAACGGCGCCGGAGGGACCTCATAGGCGTGGCGCGTCGTCTTTCGGGGATAGAGATCGCCCGCCATGCCGCGCCGCACCACTTCCTCCTTGCTCACCGCGATCGCCTGCCGCCGCGGCGCGAGCGCCACGGACGCATCATCGAAATAATCAACGCACCAGCACGGAACCCGTTCAAGGCCGAGAATGCGCGCCGCGGCATACCGATGATGTCCGTCAAGGATCGTCATCGAGGCGGCGTCGACGAGCAGCGGCGTCGTGAACGCACCCTTCATTACGAGGGACGCGAGCACCAAAGCGACGCGGACCGCGCTCGTCTTTTCATGCTCCTTCAATTCCTCGATGTCGACGAGGAAGACCTCCCCGCCCGTCCGCGCCGCGCCATCGTTCATGCCATCATCATACCCGCTTTGCCCGTCCGCCTCAACGGCGGTCCGCACGGGAAGCGCCCCGGAACGCTATAATAAAGGTATGGCTCGAACAAGGCGGGCGCAGAAACGCGGCGGAGCGTGGGTGGTGGCGGTCAGCATGGGATACGGACACCAGCGGACGGCATATCCGCTTCGCGGCCTTTCCCCGGACGGAACGGTGTTGAACGCGAACGACTACGAAGGCATTCCTGCGAAAGATAAAGAGGTCTGGGCCGATACGTCCGCGATCTACGGATTCCTCTCCCGCTTCAAGCGGGTGCCGGTCGCCGGCACTGCGGCATTCGCGCTCTACGACCGCCTGCAGAGGATCATGAGCTTTTATCCGAAACGCGACCTCTCGAAGCCGACCGGCAGCCTGAAGCAGATCTTCGCCCTCATCCGCGGCGGATGGGGCAGCGACTGGGTGGGCCGCCTGCGGCGCGATCCGCTCCCGCTCGTCACCACCTTCTTCATGACGGCATTCATGGCCGAAGAGCTCGGGTATCCCGGCAGCATCTTTTGCGTGACGGCCGATGCGGATGTTGCCCGCGATTGGGCATCGCTCGACCCCGCGCGCTCGCGCATCGAATATTGCGCTTCGACCGGGCGCGTTTTCGAACGATTGAAGCTGTACGGGGTCCCCGAAAAGAACATTCATCTTACGGGCTACCCGCTCCCCGCGGAGAACATCGGCGGCCCTTCGATGGTGACGCTGAAAGGCGACATGCGCCTCCGCCTTGCGAACCTCGATCCGTCCGGAAAATATATCCGCGAATACGGCCCCGTCATCCGCAAGAATTTCGGGCGCATCCCGCACGATGCCGGCAGGCCGCTCACGATCATGTTCTCCGTGGGCGGCGCCGGCGCGCAGAAAGAGATCGGCATCGATCTGGTGAAGAGCCTGCGCGAGCGCATTCGGGACGGGAAGGTGCGCGTGATCCTTTCGGCCGGCGCAGGGCGCGGTTCCGCGGACATCTTCGAGCGGGAACTGAAAGCCATGGGATTTGCCGCGCCGTTCGACGGAAAGGAAGGCGTCGAAGTGCTGTGGGCGATCGGCCTCGGGGATTATTTTGCAAAATTCAACACGGCACTCCGGGAAACGGACATCCTCTGGACCAAGCCTTCGGAACTCTCCTTCTATTGCGCGCTCGGCATCCCCATCATCATGGCGCCTCCGATCGGTTCGCAGGAGGACTTCAACCGCGAATGGCTCCTCGAGGTGGGCGCCGCAATGGACCAGTACGATCCGCAGTACACGCACGAATGGCTGTTCGACCGGCTGAGCGAAGGCTGGTTCGCCGAAGCGGCGATGCACGGATTTCTCGATGCCGAAAAGATGGGGACCTACCGGATCGAAGCGCTCGTGCGGGACAGGAATGGCGCCGGACCGCACCCGCCCGTCACCGCGGGAGAGAACCCATCCGCTTCAGCACGCCGTACTCGTGCCATACGAGGAAAATGACGGCGACATCGACCGCGGTGAACGCCGTGAGCCAGAACGAATAATGGAACGCGAGCAGATAGAGCTGATAACCGATGAACGCGAGAAGCACCGCGATCGCGGCGGGATACATCCATCGCTTCTCCTTCCATAACCCGACGACGATCGCACCGTTCACGATGCCGTGGAATAGGAGATATCCCGCGGCGAACGCCTGCGCCGTGCCCCCGAAATGCTGAGCGGTCGCAAGGAAATAATTCGCCACGAAATCATGGGGGTCCTCCAGAAGTTCGCCATGCGCAAGAAAATCGACGAGCCGGACGATGCTCTCGCCGCTCACGACATAAAAGAGGGCGCCGCCGATCACCTCGATCGCCGCATGCGCTCCTTTGAGGATCAGCGTGGCGTCGAATACCTGATGGATCTCCTTTTCTGCGCGCGGCGTCGCCATCGGATCAGTGAAGGTCCGCCCGCTGTTCATAGAATGGCGATACGTGCGGACCGAACATCAGCTCCGCACGCTCCCCGACGCCTTCATGGCGCAGCAGCGCGGCGACGGCGGCGACCATAAGGATGATGCCGAGCACGATCCAGAGCGTCCGGTACCGATACCCGTCGCCCGTGATGCGGAGATTCAGGAACGCGAGCACGACAAAAATGACCGCGCAGCCGATCCAGAGAAGCGACATCCCCTGGCAGATGAATCCGATGAACTCCGCGCTCCACACGCCCGGCACCGCTCCGATCCCCCGCTCAATGAACGCTTCCTCGATGCTCGCCGACAGCGCGCCAAGAACGACCGCCGCACCGAACGCTATCCACACGGAAGCGTTCCTGATGAGGAACTGCCACCGGGGGCGATGGGTGATATGCCGCTCGCGGATCTCCTCGATTATTTTTTTGCTGGTTTCGGACATGGGCTTACCTATGATGCTGCTGGCCTCCGCCCGTCGGCGGCGCATGCTGTTCGACCTCTTTTGCCAGGATCCTCTTCGCGCGGGTGATGAGCGACGAGACGCTGCCAAGCGGTTTCCGGAGGATGTCCGAGATCTCCTCATAGCTCTTGTCCTCCAGATACCGGAGGACGATCGCTTCGCGATATTTCTCGTCGAGCCGCCCGATCGCCTCGCGAATCCGCTCCCGCTCCATGCTCTGCCCCACCTCATGTTCGACGTTCAGCTCCGAAGCGAGCGCCTCGAATTTCTCGTCGTCCATCACGATCGCCGGCCGGGCCGTGATGCGCCGAAGGTGATTGATCGCTTCGTTATGCGCAATGCGATAGATCCACGACGAAAACTTGAGCGAAGTATCGAACCCGTTGAGGTTGCGGTACGCATTCACGAACACATCCTGAATGATGTCCTCCGCGTCGGCGGCGCTGCAATTGATGAATCGCATGATATAATATTGAAGCTTCTTCTCGTACCGTTCGACGATCGTCTCAAAGTAGCGGTCCTCCCCGAGGGCAAGGGCGACAAGCTGTTCGTCGGTAAGGGTAAGAGGGTCTGTCGCCCCTCCTGCGGTACGGTCCTGGTCCAGCATAAGCGTGATGATGAGTGAGCTCATAGTATATCTTACATAATACGCCTGTTCTAATAAAATCATGCATTTATGCGCATAAAATGAAGGCCGGAGAACGTACTAGGGAACAAGAACGATGAAAAAGACCTTATTCGCCTTCGGTGTCGCTGCCGCATCGGCCCTGTATGTGATTTTTGGCAATCAGAACGCTTCATCGGCCCTGCCATTGGCGAACAGCACCACAACGGCGGAAAACAGCGCACCGATCGCGGCAGGAGGAACGACGCCGCCGGCGCCGCAAACACCCGCGGCCGCACCGGCGCCGAAGCGATCATCGGCAACAACCGCTTCCGGCGTGACGAAGACCGCAAAACCATCCTCGGCCGCCACAGCGCCTGCTCCTGCGCCTGCACCCGCTCCGGCTCCTGCGCCTGCTCCTGCTCCCAAGCCCGCCGGCCAATATATTGACGGCACTTTCACCGG